>JAJQAW010000110.1 GCA_021203585.1 Rikenellaceae bacterium | reverse complement strand
ATGTAAGTAAATCGGTTGACCATTTCCGAAGGTAGATTGGTTTCTTTCGCCTGGCCGTTGTAGAGATTCAGTTTGGTCGCGTTGTACACGTCGTTGCCATAAGACCAATTGAAAAAGGCGGACAAGTCGAGGTTTCTATACCGGAAGTTTACGTTGAAACCGCCGAAATGTTTGGGGTTGGCGTTACCGATGACCACCATATCGTCGGCGTTGATCACCGGGTTGCCGTTCACATCGGGGGAACCGCCCATGTCTTTGAACTTCACATCGCCCGGACGGGGTTGGTAAGCAGACTCGTAAGGGATGCCGCTTTTCAGGCTCCAGTATTTAGTGACCGAGTTATAAGAACCGGTCTCAAAGTCGTCGGTGGTGTACATACCGTCCTGTACATAGCCGTACATTTGGCCCAAGGATTCACCCACCCGGATGATGTATTCGTTTTTGGGACCGGCTGTGGTAATGCCCACGCTCTCAAAACGCTCGTTCACATTTCGGGACAGACTCAGCACTTTGCTTTTGTTGAACGAAATGTTGAATCCTGCGCTGAGCGAGATATCCTGCGTTTGGATGACCGCACCGTCGAGGACAAACTCCAGCCCCCGGTTACGGGTGCTTCCGATATTCTGAATTTGGGTCGAGAATCCGGCGTTGGCCGGAAGAGCCGAATCCAGCAGCAGGTCTTTGGTTCTGTTGTTGTAAAAATCGACCGTTACCTGCAGCCGGCTTTGAAATAAACTGACATCCAGTCCGAGATTGTGCGAAACGGTTGTCTCCCATTTGATGTGGGGATTGGCCAGCTCGTTGGGCTTCATAGCCGGATAGAGTGTATTGTTCAGACCGTACTGCGTAGTGGAATCGGTAATCCACAGGGTAGTCCATTTCAAGGCCTCGATGCGGTCGTTACCCGCCATACCGAAACTGTATCGGAGCTTTAGATTGGAAATCTATGGAACGGATTGCATGAAATCCTCTTGGCTGATCCGCCAGGCGGCACCGGCCGAAGGGAAATATCCCCAGCGGTGTTCCTTGGCAAAATTGGAGGAACCGTCCGCGCGGAAGGTAGCGTTGAACAGGTATTTACCCATATAATCGTAGGAAGCGCGGCCGAAAAACGAAGCCAGCTGGTAGGAGGACTGCAAAGTATTCGGCTTTTGCATCGTTTCGGCCAGGCTCATCGAGCCGAAGGCTTTTTCAGGTGATAAGTAATCCGGGAATTGCCGGGCTTCGATCGAACTCGAATAATACTGTTTATCCGACCACTCCTGCCCCACCATAGCGCTCACGTTGTGTACCCCGTTTATATTGAGCTTGCTCCAACTGATCGTATTGCTGTTGATTCACCGGTTGGTCTTTTGGTTTTCCAGGATAGCCTGCGGACCGCCGTTTTGGCGCGCGATTTTAGTGTAGGGCCCGTCGCACGTCCGGTTTTCTTGCTGGTAATTGTCGATGCCCAGCTGGGTTTTGAATACCAAATTCCCCAGCCGGTATGCCGCGTCCGCCATGAGGTTGAAGTTATCGTTCATCTTCCGGCGGTACTGCTGTTCGGACAGCAGGATCGGGTTGATCAGGTCGTTTTCATTGAGGTATTCCTCGTCGAACTCCGAGAAATCCAGGCTTCCGTTCAATCCTTCGGTCGGTCGGTACATCAGCGCATTCTGGGTGGACACCGAGCCGCCCATCGTGGTATTGTGATTGTAACGGGCCGAGAAGCCGACCGTCAGGCGTTCGTTCGCCTGGTGTTCCAGTTTGGCATTCATGATCGTCCGGTTGTAATGGCTCCCCACCAAGGCTCCCTCTTCGACGATGCGCGAAAGACCGATGTTGTACTTAGTCGTGGCATTTCCACCGTTGACCGAAATGTTGTAGTTCTGGGTTACGGCATTGCGGAACATCGCTTTCTGCCAATCCGTACCGGAATCGTTTCCGTATCGGTCGGCATAGGTCTCGAACTGGCCGTAACGCTGGATAAAGTTTTGCATTTCCAAGGAATTCAGGTCGTTCGAATCGATTCGGGTTCGTTCGTAAGCCGATACCACGAAGTCGTAAGGGGTCATCATATCCAGGGTATTGGGGACCTTCTTGACTCCCCAATAGGAATCGAAGTTCACCATCGTACGTCCTTCCCGCCCGCTTTTGGTGGTAATGATCACTACGCCGTTGGCCCCGCGCGCTCCGTAGATCGCCGTGGAGGAGGCATCTTTCAGCACGTCGATCCGTTCGATATCCGAGGGTGAAACCAGCGACAGGCCGTTATCCACCGGGAAACCGTCGATAATAAACAACGGCGAATTGTCTTGGGTAATCGAACCACCCCCGCGCACCCGGATTTTGACTTCCACATCGGGTTCGCCGCTGGTGGTCACGACCTGCACCCCGGCCAATTTACCGGTAATCGCTTCGGCTGCCGTAGCCACCGGAACATTGACCAGATCACTGTTGCGCACGGAAGCGACCGTACCGGTCAAATCCACTTTCCGCATGGTTCCGTATCCCACCACCACGATCTCGTCAATCTCTTGCGTGTCTTCGGACAGGGTCACATCGATTACCGTACGGTTACCTACCGCTTCTTCCCGATCGGCGTAACCGAGAAAAGAGAATTGCAGAACACCGGAGCTCTCCGCCGGGATCGCATACTTTCCCTGTGCGTCGGTGGCCGTACCGGTAGCGGTGCCTTTTACTACCACGCCGACCCCCGGCAAAGGGTTTCCGTGCTGATCGAGGACCGTACCGGTAATCCGGGCGGTCTGAGCCGTTGCTACCAGGGCGGGCAGCATACCTAAAAATAAGAGAATAACCATTCGGGACAATGGTCTCTTCCGTCCGCCTGTAGGGGAAAAGGCCGAAACGGAAA
>JAJQAW010000273.1 GCA_021203585.1 Rikenellaceae bacterium | reverse complement strand
CTGCTGGACGGAAACGTGGCCCGGATTTACCCGCACCACCACCGCCTGGAATACGGGCGCAGCTATTATGTGCTGATCGATTCGGGCGTATTCACCCTACCCGACGGCGGAGAGTTCGAAATCCAGGATAAAAAACAATGGACGTTTACCGTCAAAGCGGAAGGCCCGGCGGCGGATGCCTCCCGGATCGTGGTATCGGCGGACGGTACGGCCGATTTTACGACCGTGCAGGGAGCCATCGACTTCCTCCCCAAGGGCCAGCCGGCGCCCGTGACGATTTTTATCCGCAACGGCATCTACGAAGAGATTATCAATTGCGTCAACCGCCACCAACTGAAAATCATCGGCGAAGACCGCGAGAAAGTCATCATCCGCTACCCGAACAACGGGGTGTTCAATACCAAAATCGTCAGTCCCGACCCGCTGCAAAACAAAGGATGCCACAACATGCGGGCGGTGATGGCCGTTTACGACTCTTCGGAAATGATGGTGGCCGATCTGACGCTGCACTGCATGGGCGAGGCCCCGGCTCAGGCGGAAGCTCTGTTGATCAAGGGGGATAAAATGATCGTGGACAACGTCTCGATGGAGGGAAGCAGGGACGCCCTGCAGGCCAACGGACGGATTTATGTCCGCAATTCCAAAATCCAGGGCTTCGGCGACAACGTGCTGGGCGACGGAGCGGTATTTTCCCAGGACTGCGATTTCGTATCGACCTACGGCCCGCACCTGTGGGTAAGAAATACGGATAAGAATCACGGCAATGTACTGGTTAACTGTACCCTGCGCACCATCGGAGACGTGCAGACCCACATCGCCCGCGCTCCGGACAACCACGGCATCCAATACCCCTACTGCGAAGCGGTATTGATCGACTGCAAACTGGACGGCATCCGTCCCGAAGGCTGGGGCCGGGTAACGGAGAACCCGGTGCATGTCCGCTATTGGGAATACAACAGCACCGATCTGCACACCGGCCAGCCCGTCGATGTGAGCCAACGCCATCCCGCTTCCCGTCAATTGACCATGGAAAACGACGCGCAGCTGATCGCCTCTTACCGCGACCCGGCCTATGTGCTGGAGGGTTGGACTCCGGTCGTGGAGCGATAGAAAAAACCGGATTTTCCCAGGGGAAGGACCGATCACCCCTGGGAAAATCTTGTTATCCGAAAAAATGACCTCGGATAGCGCCGCTGCGGACCTGGAGAACGGACGCCCAAGCCGAGCACCGAACGGAACCGCAAAGAGGAGGGAAAAGAGTAACCGGAAAGAGAGTCGACCTCCGCCGCCGGTCAATAAGAGCGGGTATCTACCTTTTCGTAGAAATTGACAAAGGCCTGATTGGCCACCACGTTTCCTCCCGGCGTGGGATAATCGCCGGTGAAATACCAGTCTCCCCGGTGGATGGGGATTGCTTTATGGAGTCCTTCGATCGTCTGAAAAACCACGTCGACCTGTGAAGTGATATCGGGAGCGGTGACGATCTGGGCAATCTGCGCGGAGATTTCTTCATCGGTAAAGGGAGCATAAATGGCTTTGATGCAGTTCACGGCTTCCTGCTTGGGAAGCGTCAACTGGATTTTTGCCTGTTCATACACCTGCTGGATAAGTTGCGAACGACCGGTTTTGTACAATAGCTCGATGGCCGCGCGAAAGGCTACGAATTCGCTCAACCGGGACATATCGATGCCGTAACAATCCGGGTAGCGAATCTGAGGAGCGGAGGAACAGATGACGATTTTTTTCGGGTGCAGCCGGTCCAGTATGCGGATGATGCTCTGGCGCAGCGTGGTTCCGCGGACTATGGAATCATCCACGATGACCAAATTATCGATCCTTTCCCGGATCGATCCGTAAGTAATGTCGTATACGTGGGAAACCATATCTTCCCGGGCATTGTCTTCGGTAATGAACGTACGCATCTTGGCATCTTTGATAGCCACTTTTTCGGCCCGAACCTTGATTTTCTGAATTTGAGCCAACCGGGCCGAAGTCAAAGAATCCTTTTCGGCCAGAATCATTTCCGCTTTCAACGCATTGCAGTAATTTTCCATTCCTTCCAGCAGTCCGAAAAACGCGCTTTCGGCCGTATTGGGTATATAGGAAAACACGGTATGTTCGATATCGTGATCGATGCTTTTCATAATCTGGGGAATCAGATTACGCCCCAGCCGCTTGCGCTCCCGGTAAATATCGCGGTCGCTTCCCCGGGAAAAATAAATCCGTTCGAAAGAGCAGGGTGTCAACTCGCCAGGTTCGAGAATCTTTTCTTCGCTCCACGTTCCGTTTTGACGAATAATCAAAGCATGAGCCGGTGTAAGCTCTTTTATTGTATCATAAGATACATTTAAGGTCGTTTGTATGACCGCCCGTTCCGAAGCGGCAACTACAATTTCATCGTCCGCATAATAAAAAGCCGGGCGGATTCCGTTCGGATCCCGTAGCACGAAGACGTCTCCGTGCCCGATAATTCCCGCCATCGCGTAGCCGCCGTCCCAGGCCCGGACAGAAAGGGACAGCACCTCTTTCAGATCGAGATTTTCCGCAATCAGCGGTGTTATTTCCTGTTTACCGTATCCTTTTCCCTTGAAATAACGATACTTATCTTCATTTTCCTGATCAAGGAAATGGCCGATTCGTTCGAGGATCGTCACCGTATCCGTAGTCGCCTGCGGGTATTGCCCCAGGGTGATGAGTTTGTTGAAAAGATCGCCGATATTGGTTAGGTTGAAATTTCCGGCCACTACCAGATTGCGGGTCATCCAGTTGTTGGAACGCATCACCGGGTGCACATTCTCGATGTTGTTCTTTCCGAAAGTACCATACCGTAAATGACCGAGATAAACTTCTCCGCAATATTCGACGTACCGTTTCAACC
>JAJQAW010000041.1 GCA_021203585.1 Rikenellaceae bacterium | reverse complement strand
TCTGTTTACAATAACATCATTTATACATATGACAATGACGGGAGGCTTATCAAAACGGTAGAGAATCAATCCGAAGCCACTTTCACTTATGAAGGAAATACCATTACCAAATACTCGGAAAATGAATTCCCAATATCCACAACCTATCATCTGGATGAAAACGGTAAAGCGTTATATGGATCATCCCCGAGTCCATGGTTTGAGAATACCGAAACACGGATTATCTTTCAATACGATTCTGAAGATCGTTTAATACGATCTTATTCTGTTAGTTGTGTTGATGGAATTGAAGATGATGTGATCGAAGAAGAAAAAATATTCTTATGGGGATAAAAACGCTATAATTTATAGTGAATGCCTGCCACAATGGTATTTTGCTTCTGGAAGGAATATTAAAAGTTCGGTTCCCACGCTTCTTCCAATCAATAATTTAGTTAGTCAGACAGTTCCGGGATGGTTCGGTTCAGATGAATATACTTTCGAATACAAATTCGACGAAAACGATTATCCCATCGAATGTGTTGTTTATAATCAAGGCATAGTTATGTCGGAAATGACCATAGAATATGACATAATTGAAATTGAGGTCATTAATGAGGATTAGCTGAGAGATTCAAATAGAATTCAATAATGGACCTGTACCCCCAAAGTTGGTTACGGCTTTGGGGGTTTTTTCTAAATTTTTTACCGTTAACCTTAAACATTACAGTTATGAAGAGACAAGTTTTCTTTTTGAGTTTGTATAGATTCCTGTTGTTTTCTTGTAATGAAAAAGTTTCTTCTGAGTTTGAGCAGCCGGAATTTCCGATTGAAACCGAAGAATTTATTGTAATTCGGGAGCGAAATCCAGATATCCCGCTAATTCTTTCCATGCCCCGGGAACGGAATCAAACCCGAAACGCTACCCCGCTGGAATTCGACGACTATTTGGGGATGTCGTTTAAAACGGATTATTACCCGTTCGAATCGGTGATGAATGTCGGTACGCCGGTAATCGATATCCAGAAATTGACAGCGGATAATCCGACTTGGGCTACCTCGCGCGTCTACCGCAATGTGGAAGACGATCGTTTCGCTTACCATGGGTTCGACCGGTACGAAAGCAATTCTACCATTACCCGGAAAGTCAATTCCGGTTTCAGTATCAACCTCGGGATTTTTAAGATCGGAAAAAAGAAGACCATGACGGAGGTATTTACGGAAAATATTGTCAATCAATCCACCACTGTTTTCGGACAAGTGGATATCAATGTATACGACGCGATCTACGACCTTACTCTCAATTCCAATCGAATCCGGCAAGTAAACGATAATTACCTGCATCAGGATTTTTTATTGGATTTATACAATATGCCGGTAGAGGAGACCTTCCGGTTCTACGGCGGATTCGTCTTGTCGAAATTTATGACCGGCGGCCGGGCCACTGCTTTGTATACCGGAAAGGGCCAGAATTATACCACTTCGCAGGAAATAGAAAACGAAATGACCAAAAATCTTTCGGTTTCTTTCAGCCATAAAAGCGATTCGGTGAACGGCGAATTAGGTTTCGGGAAAAAATACGGCAACGGTTCCTCGCTGTCCAACAAGATTTCGCAGTTCAGCACCTCGGTCAAAACGCTTGGCGGACAGTACGGTACGGCATCCTTTACCGCCGCCCAGGACTTTGAGAATGTCGAAGTCAACCTTACTCCGTGGCTGCAGTCTTTAAACGACCCGAAAACGCATACCATCATCGATATTTTCGATGAAGGATTGGTGCCGTTGACCGCTTTTGTCTTGGAAGATAATCTAAAAAATATTTTACAAGAGTTGTATCAAACCTGGATACAACAAGAGAATCCATTACAAGAGCCATATCTATTATGTGTTTTACCTATGCATTACCCGCAATGTGGGTTATTTTTTCTAACGCGTTTTCTGGATTTATCTTGTTTCATTATGCTAAAATCTTCAACAACCAATTGGCAAGAATTGCTAGATTATGCTGAATCAATATTACCTGATTTACCTGTAAAATATACCACAAATCAAGAATTTTTTAATAGAAGTTTAAATCTTTCCGACCTTACCCAACCCAAAAAAGTCATCGACCGGGTAAACAATAAAATGTATTTGCTCTATGCCGAGGACAAAGTGGGTTTATCCATCCACCTGGGTTATGATGGTTATCTACTGGACACATACACGATCCGGGATATGGCCGATAGTATTCCCGAATCGGAATTTAATTCCAGTGAAATATTAAATTATACGCTGATTGCCTTGTAGGATACAGTAATGTAAAGTGAAATACTGTATGTAATATTGTTTGTCCCGAAGCCCTACCGCTCTTCGGGACTTTTTGTGGAACCCCGGAAGAGACAGGGACACACCGATCTGCAGCAAGGAATAACAGGAATCGAGGGGGCTCCGTAGCCGAGGAAGAACAGTACGTCTGGCTCCGCACCCTGCAGCGCACCGATATGGACGGTACCCTTAAAGAGACCTGCCATCCGGGAGGTGTTCGGGTGGTGCACGGCGTAGATCGGATGGTGGAGTGAAACGGCTATTCTCATGACGGAGAACGCCGCTCACATCCGCTTCTTGCACGGAGCGATCATCGCTGCCGCTTCAACGGCAGGTTATTCCCCGCAAGAAAGCACCAGCTTCTCGGTCCGATGGGGTGGAGAGAGAATTTAGTAAAGAGAATGGTTTCGAGGCAGTCGATTCGAGAAAACAGGGAGAGGTGAGGGAAAAGACCGGAATAGAAAACCCGAGAAATCGCGCCGGAGAGGGTAAAATAAAAAAGCGTGCCCGAACTGTGACACGCTTTGTGATCCGTCTGGGGCTCGAACCCAGGACCCCAACATTAAAAGTGTTGTGCTCTACCAGCTGAGCTA
>JAJQAW010000157.1:2382-2899 GCA_021203585.1 Rikenellaceae bacterium | reverse complement strand
ATGTCCTCCAGGGTAAACGCTACATCTATTATGGGGACGTTCGGCAGGAGATCTGTCAGGGTTCGGTGTATTATTTACGGGCGGGTACGCACCAGATCGAGGACATTCCGAAATCGGGCAAACCGTTCGAACAGATTGTGTTTTATTACGACAATTTCCAGATCAACCGGATTTTAAATCACTTGAATCTCAATTATGAGATGCAGATTCCTCAAGATCACGAATGCCCGAATTGCCGCAACCGGAGCGAGGTATCCTATCCGGCCTGGAGCGTATTGAAAAATTTCTTCGAGTCGGTCCATCACTATCATGCCGAAAACGTGTTCGGGCAGGACAAGGCTGCGGAAAACATCAAAATGACCGAACTGGTCTACCTGCTGCTGAGCGAAGAAAAATGTTGTTTAAAAAGAAGCATTCTCAACAACATCGACGTATCGCTGGCCAGCTTCGAACAAATTATCTACGACAATATATTCCGGGATGTGACCATCGAGGAGTTAGCCCAGCAATGCACCCG
>JAJQAW010000157.1:0-2372 GCA_021203585.1 Rikenellaceae bacterium | reverse complement strand
AAGCATTTCAACGCTCCGCCGCACAAATGGTTTGTTCGGCAGCGGTTGATGCATGCCCGGCTGCAATTGATTTCAACCAGCAAATCGGTAGCCGAAATCGGAAACGAATGCAATTTCCCCAGCACTTCGCACTTCATCAAACTGTTTAAAAAAGAATATAAATTAACCCCGGTGGCCTACCGGCATAAATCGGATAAGATTTCCGTAAAGTAAAGGTATATGCCCTTTTAAACAAGAACGGGCGGACCGCAGGGTCCGCCCGTTCGCGCAATGGGGTGAATCAATCACCGTCTTTCTGCGTCAACTTGGATTTGGGCACTTTCAATTTCAGTGCGTCCTTTCCACGGCTCACTTCGATGGTAATCCGGTCTCCCGGATGAGCCTGTCCGGCGACGATCAATTCGGCGAAGGGCTCTTCGACATGTTCGAGCATCGCCCGCCGCAGGGAACGAACTCCGTATTTGGGTTCGTATCCTTCGCGGGCCAGAAAATCCTTCGCTCCGGTGTTCATCGTTACCCGGTAGCCCAGCGACTGGGTGCGTGCCGTAAATTGCGCGAATTCCAGCTCGACGATCCGACGGATGTCCTCATCCGAGAGGACGTTGAATACTACGATATCGTCGATGCGGTTGATGAATTCCGGCGCGAATGTACGAGAAAGGGATTTGCGGTAGATCATATCCGTTCGGGATTGTTCCCCGCCCATTTTGGTGGCATTATTGAATCCCAACGCACTGCTGTTCTCGGAAGCCATCCGTGACCCGACGTTGGAGGTCATAATCAAGATCGTATTTCGGAAATCCACTTTTCGGCCCTGCCCGTCGGTCAGATGTCCGTCGTCGAAAATCTGAAGCATGATGTTAAAAACATCCGGATGCGCTTTTTCGATCTCGTCGAACAACACCACCGAGTAGGGATGCCGCCGAACCTGTTCGGTAAGCTGTCCGCCTTCTCCGTAACCGACATATCCCGGAGGTGATCCGATCAATCGGCTGACATTGTACTTTTCCGAATATTCACTCATATCGACCCGGATCAGCGCATCGTCCTGATCGAACATAAATTTAGCCAGTTCCTTAGCCAGGTGGGTTTTTCCCACGCCGGTGGGGCCGACAAACATAAAAGTTCCGATGGGACGCTTCGGGTCCTTCAGACCGGCCCGGCTGCGTTGGATGGCCTTGGTTACTTTTTCCACTGCGGCCTGCTGTCCGATCACCACCCGCCCCAGGTGTTCGGCCATGCCCTGCAAACGGGTTTTCTCATTCAGCGAAATCTTGGCCGCCGGAACTCCGGTCATTGAGGAGACGATGGTTTCGATCTGAGGCAAATCGATCGTCACACGCCTCGTCCCGCTCTCCTGCTCCCACTCGCAGCGAGAAATTTCAATGGTTTTTTTCAATTCGATTTCCTGATTCCGCAACATTGCCGCCATCTCATAATCCTGACGTTTGACCGCGTCTTTTTTATCTTCCCGCACCTGTTCCAGGTTTTTTTCCAGCAGGATCAGGTGCTGAGGTACCTCCACGCTGAAAATGTGGGCTTTGGCTCCCGCTTCATCGAGCACATCGATGGCCTTGTCCGGGAAAAAACGGTCCGTGACATAGCGATCCGTCAATTCCACGCAAGCTTCCAGGGCCTCATCGGTATAGGTAACCGAATGATAATCTTCGTAATATTTTTTAATATTCCGCAGGATCGTCAACGTATCCTCTTTGGAGGTCGGTTCGACCAGAATTTTCTGGAAACGACGTTCTAACGCACCGTCCGATTCGATGGATTCCCGGTATTCATTGAGCGTAGTAGCGCCGATGCACTGGAGTTCTCCCCGAGCCAGGGCCGGTTTGAGGATATTGGCCGTATCCAGTGATCCCTGCGTACTGCCCGCACCGACAATGGTGTGGATTTCATCGATAAACAGGATGATGTCCTCTCGTCCGCATAACTCTTTGAGGAGCGCTTTCATGCGCTCTTCGAATTGGCCCCGGTATTTGGTGCCGGCCACCAGCGAGGCTATGTCGAGGGTATAGATCCGGCGGTTGAGCAGCCCGTAAGGTACATCGCGCTTGGCAATCCGAAGAGCCAGACCTTCGACAATGGCCGATTTGCCGACTCCGGCTTCACCGATGAGAATCGGATTGTTTTTTTTGCGCCGGCCGAGTACCTGAATCAGCCGGCTGATTTCAGTTTCCCGTTGTAATTATATCCCATGGCGAACCCGTGGGCTCCCGTGTCGTGAATGTAGAGCAGATCCCCTTTGTGAATCTCCGGCAGCATCCGGTCGATGGCAAACTTGTCATTATTCTCACAGAGGGAGCCGACCACATCGTACTTATGGTCGCACGGGTCGTTCTCGCGCCCCATAACGGTCACAT
>JAJQAW010000132.1 GCA_021203585.1 Rikenellaceae bacterium | reverse complement strand
CCACCACACTGCCGACTTTCCCGGCCATCAGGTATTCGGCCAGTTCCTGCAGCTCGCTGTCGATGGTGCACGTTATTGCCGGACCGGGTTTGGGTAATGAATCCAAAGCTCCGTCCGCATACGATCCCTTCTGGATGCCGTGTACATCTACCATCTGAACCTGCACCCCTTTCTGTTCGCGCAGGTGTTTCTCATAGGCCTCTTCGATGCCGGAAATTCCGATATAATCCCCCATGCGGTACCAGGAATCGTTTTCCAAATGCCGCGGGCTCACCTCTCCTACCTCTCCCAGTAGATTCCCCGCGATCTTCCGGGGATAGGAACGGATGGTACGGTATTGGGTATAAAATCCCGGAAAGTGCCGCTCTTCGAGTTTGAGTTTCGTTTCCTTGGACAATTGTTTGAACAGTACGGAAGGCCGGCGCCGGGAGTACTGTTGAGCCTTTCGGAATTCTTTTCGGAAGGTCGCGGTATCCACCTCCAGAATGGAACACATCAGCAGCGTATCGAATTCCTTCACATTGCGCGGAATGACCAGTAGATCGTAAGCTTCCTTACTTTGTACCAGAAATTCCCCGTTGCGGTCATAAATTTCGCCGCGCGGCGGGTATTGAATTTCATACCGGAGCACGTTATTGGCCGCTCCGGTTTTGTATTTGGAGTCAATCACCTGGATGTAGAATAGACGCCCGATTATAATCAGCGCCAACAGGATGACCACGATCTGCACTATTTTCAGACGGTTTCCTTCCATTAGCGGGATGACGGTTTGCGGTTAACGAATAACAATTGGATACACCAGAGTACCACCAGCGTACTCGCAGTACTGCTGAGGATGCGCAAAAAAGTAAACGCCAATTGGTGGGCGGAAAGGGTTTCCAGGGTATAAAATACCAGGGCGTGAATCAGGGTCAGTCCGGTGGCGTACCGCAAAAATTTTCCGGTTCCGATGCGGGCTGCATTGGGAACTCCTCCGTCGCCGACCAACTCTTTGCCGACAAATACCTGCAACAAGGTAGGCCGGCAAAATGCCATAGCCGTCACCGCGGCGGTATTCACTCCCGGAATGCCGCTCAAAAAATCCATCGTGCATCCCATCCCGGCAGCCAGGAGCAGCAGGAGATATCCTTTGATTTCCATCGGCAGCAGCAGCACGAAGGCCAGGTAGGCGAACGGGTGTAGGTACAGGCTCCATTGGAGATTATCCAATAGGAAGATCTGGAGCACCGAAACGCCCAGGAACAACAGGATGTATTGAAGGATTCTCGGCATGGATATCAGCGGATGGAAGCGCGGCTGGCGGTTTCGTGTTCGAGTTCCATTTTTTCTTCGCGGTAGAGGTAGTCGATCAGTACCACATGGCGCAAACCGGCCATGTCGGCCGATAGTTTAACCCGGGCGTCGTAGTAGGTTCCATTAATCAGTTCGAATCCGGTTACGGTTCCGATCAGTAAATCCGGTGGAAAATAGGAGGAGTAATCGGTAGTCACAATGGTATCGCCGATCTGGATCGGCGCGTATTTGGGGATCTCCGACAATACCACCTCGTCCATGCGAATTCCGTCCCAGAAAATCGAACCGAAGTAATCTTCTCCCCGGATGCGTCCGCTGGTACGGAAATCCGTGTTCAACAACGAGATGGCGACCGAAAAGCGCTCCGAGCAATCCAGGATATAACCGGCGATGGCGCCGTTGGAAATCACGGCCATTTCGGTTTCCACGCCGTCCCGGATGCCCTTGTCCAACGTAAAGTAGTTGTTGAGGAGAGTGATCGAATTGTTTACCACCCGTGCCGTGGAAAAGTAGTAACTGTATTCCCGCTGGGTTTCGGGGAGCGTATCGGCCGTTTCCTGCAGCCACTGCAATCGCTCGCGCAGCGCGGCCACTTCTTCGTTTAACCGCCGGTTTTCCCGCCCCAGGGAAAAAAAATGCTTCACACCGCCGATCCCTTTTTGCAGATCCCCGAGCAGAAAATTGGAAGTGTTGATCATTTTAGCCTGGTTGTAGGTAGAACTCCCGGAAAAATAGCGCAGAGCCATCGTTTCTATCGCAATAAACAACAGAAGAAACGATATCTTTTTCAGAAACAGAAAAAATCTGTACATACGGCCCGATGGTTACGGCTATCGGCCCCCCGGGGGGGCTGTACCCGACAGAGGCTGTGAACTGGTTGGCGGTGTATTCTCCGGCTTCCCGTAAAAGGCGGAAGGCGGAAGATTTAATCCGGTGGAAGCCATTCTTCTCCCTACCACGCTTGCGGTCCATACACACAGGCTGCGCGCGGTCCGCGCGGCGTTTTGCTTTCTCTGAATTTCCGGGTTATTTTATCAGGAACTGGAAGCGGTTGATATTTTTCAGCGCGATTCCCGTTCCCCGGGCTACCGCCCGCAGGGGGTCTTCCGAAACGTGAAACGGGATATTGGTTTTTTCCTGCAGCCGGACGGCCAGCCCCTTCAGCAAAGCGCCTCCTCCGGCCAGATACACCCCTTCTTCGACGATATCGGCATACAATTCCGGAGGAATTTGCTCCAGCACTTTCATGATGGCCGCATCCACTTTGACCAATGATTTCTCCAGCGAATAAGCGATTTCCTGGTAAGAGATGGACAAGGTCGAAGGCAGTGAAGTGAGGATGTTCGGTCCGGTAAATACAAAGTCTTCCGGCGGCTCCGGCAATTCCTGCATGGCGGCACCCACGGCGATTTTGATCTCTTCGGCCGTACGCTCTCCGATGCGGACGTTGTGTTGCTGTCGGATGTAGGTCTGGATATCTTCCGTAAATACGTCTCCGGCTACATTGATGCTTTCGCTGCAAACGATCCCCCCCAGCGAAATGACGGCGATTTCCGTCGTCCCACCGCCGATGTCCACCACCATGTGTCCTTCGGGTGCCTCCACGTCGAGTCCGATCCCCAGGGCGGCAGCCATCGGTTCGTAG
>JAJQAW010000201.1 GCA_021203585.1 Rikenellaceae bacterium | reverse complement strand
GGGTATATGTCGTTGTTGAACACCGATATGAAACGCGAAAAGGAACACCTGGCCATGATGCTGACCCTGGCTCGCGATTATGCGCGCTCGAAAGGATTTACCGGAACGTTCCTTATCGAACCCAAGCCCATGGAGCCGACCAAACACCAGTACGATTTCGATACGGAAACCGTGATCGGTTTTCTGCGCCATTACGGGCTCGATAAGGATTTCAAAGTTAACATCGAAGTCAACCATGCAACGCTGGCCGGGCATACCTTCCAGCACGAATTGCAGGCGGCGGCGGATGCCGGTCTGTTGGGCAGTATCGATGCCAATCGCGGAGATTATCAAAACGGATGGGATACCGATCAATTCCCGATGAACCTGAATGAAACCGTGGAGGCCATGCTGATCATTCTGCAAAACGGTGGATTAGGAAACGGCGGAATCAATTTCGACGCCAAAATTCGTCGGAATTCGACCGACGTGGAAGATCTTTTTATTGCCCACATCGCCGGCATGGATACTTTTGCACGCGCCTTGGTCATTGCGGCCGATATTCTCGAAAAATCGGACTATAAACCCATGCGCCAGGAGCGTTACGCTTCGTTCGACAGCGGCCGCGGTGCAGAATTCGAAGCGGGTAAATTGAGCCTGGAAGATTTACGCCGGATCGCCATCGAAAACGGTGAACCCCAGCCCGTCAGCGGCAAGCAAGAGAAATACGAACAGCTGATCAACATGTATATCTGAGTCTTTCCAATCCGGATAAAAAACACCGAACACTCCAAAGCCGGCCCTATAAGCCGGCTTTTACTGTGCTGCTCCCGGCACTCGGAGCTCACTCTATGTGTTCTTTTGGATTTTGCATCAATAATTCTCTGAGCCAATTTTACCGAAAACTCGTCATCGTAGATTCTGAAGACCGCGGCGAATGTTTCCCGGCAATGGCGCGGATCGGTATATTTACGGAATCGGACCTCCGTGCGGGAATTTATTGGTAGCCGTGAACGTATTCCATACTTCCACAAAAGCTGTGGGACTGTTGGAAAAATATGGACTACGGAAAATATTTTTTGACCGAGCTGCCGATCCTGAAATAAACGACAGGAAGCCCTACTATGTTTAAACCGTTGCATCGGAGTCTGTGTGGAAAGGTTTTACTAAAAAAGAGCAAAAACTCACCTTTTTTTCATCGGGTACGGTTCCGATCAAACCGGTATCCGCCGCCAAGAGCTACTTCCGGACAGGAGGATGGGGGAGGATTATAAGAGTTTGTGCAGGAGCATTCCGTAATTGGTTACGGGAACTCCGGCTTTGCGCAGGGCCCGAATCCGGTTTTGCAGTTGGCTGCGGGTGACCATGCATCCGCCGCACTGAACCGCCAACTGGAAATCCGCCAGGTTCTCCGGTAAGGCCGCCAGGCCGGAAATAACGGTAAATTGCAGGGAAAAACCGGTATAGTCTTGGAGCAGCCGGGGGATTTTTACCCGGCCGATATCCTCGCAGCTACTTTGATGAAGACAATTCTCTAAGATAAGAATCCGGCTGCCCTCCTGGAGGTGGTCGATCTGCCGCAGTCCCTGCGTATAGGTCTGGTAATCTCCTTTCAACTGCGCCAGGAGGATGCTGAACGAGATGATTTCGATTCCATCCGGAACAGCCGCTTTGACCTGAGCGAAAGCCTGGCTGTCTGTCACCACCAAGCGGGGATGGATCCCGATGCTGAAGACCGATTCGATCTGGGCGGGTTGCACGACTACGGCCACGGCGTGTTGGTCCAGCAGGCTCCGGATAGCTTGTACCTGCGGGAGGATGATTCGGCCGGAGGGAGCCTCGCTATCGATCGGACAGACCAACAACACGAAGTCTCCCCGCCCGGCTTTTCCTTCGAACAACGAAGGGATTCGGTATGACTGTTCCGGAAGCGCCGACCGGATGGCCTTCAACAATTCCTCGCGGTCCTTTTCGTCACCGTGCAAAGCATTGATCTGCAAGGAAGGAAAAAGCGGTGCGCCCGAATTTTGCTCGGCTCCGGCATTATAGATCAGCAGATAGGGTATATCCTCTTTCTGCAGCAGGGTAACCAGGTCCGATTCCGGCTGCCCCCATTGGCGGAAAACCAACAGCGCCAAGTCGATCTGCGCCAGCGTTTCCAAACTTTTCCGCATCCGTTTTTCCCCCAACGCGGAACGATCGTCCAGACCCGGAGTATCGATAAATACCACCGGAGCAAAATCCAGGATTTCATAACTTTTACGGACGGGATCGGTTGTCGTTCCCGGTTGTTCGGAGACCAAGGCAAAGTCCGCGCCGGTGATGAAATTGAGTAGCGTACTTTTGCCCGCGTTGCATCTGCCGTAAATACCGATGTGGGGTTTGGTTTCCCGTCCGGGCTGTATTTTTCTCTCTTCTTTCATAGATATGGCGGTAGAATTCGAAATAAAATTAATGAAAATCCGTGAGTCGAAGTATACTTTTCAAAAACCGGTCCCTTTTCGTCATGCACGATTACGGGAAAGGGACCGGTCTGAAATATAAAAAGGTAAAGTTGTGATGGAGCTTTCAGAGTATTTCCTGGGCATAGGATCGAATATCCTCCAAGGTAATCTGCTCGTTGCTGAGGATCACCATGCGTTCGATGACATTGCGCAATTGGCGGACATTACCCGTCCATTGGATGGATTTCAACTCCTTCATGGCCTCCGCGGCCACGGTCTTTTATTCGCACTTGTATTCCAGGCAAATCTGGTCCAGGAAAGCTTCGACCAATACCGGTATATCCTCCTTTCGCTCGCTGAGCGAAGGTACGCGAATGACAATGACACTCAGCCGGTGGTATAAGTTCTCCCGGAAAGTTTTCTTGCCTATTTCCTCGCGGAGATTTTTATTGGTCGCCGCAATGACCCGTACATTGACTTCGATGTCTTTATCGCTACCGACCCGGCTGATGCGTCCTTCCTGTAAGG
>JAJQAW010000334.1 GCA_021203585.1 Rikenellaceae bacterium | reverse complement strand
CCTTCGAAGATCACGAAATTCCCAATGTGGTGGGGCGGCTGCTTCACAACGCCCGGGAGGTGGAAGAACTTCGGGTACCCCCTCTTACTGCGGGCCGTGTGCCGGAGTACCTCAAAGCCAACCGGACGGTAGCCCAAGAAATCACCGATAAACCGGTATTCGGCGGCGCGATCGGTCCGTTTTCACTGGCCGGACGGTTATTCGATATGACCGAAATCATGATGGCCATTTATACGGAACCCGAAACGGCTAAATCACTGCTGGAAAAATGCACCGAGTTTATTCTCAATTATTGCCGCGCCCAGAAAGAAGCAGGTGTCAACGGAGTGATTATCGCCGAACCGGCCGCCGGGCTGCTCTCCAACGAAGATTGCCAGGAATATTCTTCGGAATACATCAAACGCATCGTGGATGAATTGCAGGACGAACATTTTATTGTCGTACTGCACAACTGCGGAAATATGGGCCATTGTACGGCGGCGATGGTTTATACCGGAGCCAAGGCCTTCCATTTCGGTAATAAAATCGATATGGTGGAAGCCCTCAATGAGGTGCCGTCAGACCGCCTGGCCATAGGGAATCTGGATCCGGTATCGATGTTCAAACAAGCCTCTGCCGAGCAGATGTACCAGGCAACGGCGGAATTGCTCGAGAAAACGAAAGATTTGGACCATTTCGTGCTTTCCTCCGGATGCGACGTTCCTCCCCATGTGACCTTTGAAAACATTGAGGCGTTCTATCGGGCTTTGGCGGATTTTAATGCTAAATAAGAAGCTCGGAAAATTGAATAGCGGGTAGCTCATCATTTCCCGGAACTGATTTTCCAGAGAAGCGGAACCAGAGGGTGTTTTTCGATGAATGCGAAACACCCTCTTTTTTGCGGCTTTCAGGTCAGGGTAGAACCAGGGAGCGTTGCATCGCGAGCTGCCCGACAAAATACCGGTCGTGGGAGATGACCCATAAACTTCCCCGATACCGGCAAAGTGCGTGGGTTACGATTTCCAAACTGGGAATATCCAGGTTGTTGGTCGGTTCGTCCAAAATCAATAGATCCGGAGCGGCTTCGCTGACCAGCAGGCCACAAAATATGAGCCGCATTTTTTCACCGCCGCTTAAGACCGCGCAAGGTTTATTCCAACTTTCGGCTGGAAAAAGAAAACGGTGCAGCTCGGTTTTCAAGCGATGCTCCGGTAATTCGCTCCGATTCATCTTCCGGAGTTGTTCCCACACCGAAAGTCGATCATCCAGCAGGGAATATTCCTGATCCAGGTAGACTATTTTTAAAGGATCCGCCCGAAAGATCGTCCCTTCCGTAGGGAGCAGTTTACCCTGGATCAATTGGACCAGGGTCGTTTTGCCGCTTCCATTCCGGCCCTCCAGACTCACCCGTTCTCCGCTTTGCAGGCAGAACGACAAAGGGGAAGGCCATATCGGCCCGTCGTCGTAGCTGAAATTGATCCGGTCGGCCGCAATCAGGGTTTTACCCGGATGAAGCGACGAGCTTTCCAGTTGGATATGAAGCCGGTGCTGATCCGGCATCTCCTGCCGCAGGTCGGATATTTCCCGGTTTAACCCTGCGATTTTTTCGGCATGCACCTGCCGGAGCTTTTTGGCCGAAGCGGCGGCCCCGTCTGCAATCGTTTTGATCAGAATTCGCGGAATGCCTTGTTTGTAGAGTTTTCCTTTGCCGCGCGCGTCCTGTTTTTCTTTGCGCCGGGCTGTTTCCCGGGCGGTTTTTGTGCGGCGCGGAGCCTTTTTTCCCGCTCAGCCAGGTGATCCCGGGCGGCTGTAAGCTGTAGCGCTTGCTGCGCCTGGTAAAATTCGTAATTTCCACCATAGGCGGTCACTCCTCTTGGGGATAATTCCAGGATCGTATCCGCCAGATTTAACAGGGTTCGGTCGTGGCTCACGATCAACAGAGCCGCGGCAGCATTTCGGATCGACCCGTATAATTGCTCCCGGTAGAGGTTGTCCAGGTGATTGGAAGGTTCATCCATCAGAATACACTGCGGTCGGTGCAGATCGATCCCGCTTAAAAAAACCCGGGTTTTTTCCCTCCGCTCAGCTGACCGAAAGGCCGATCGAGCGGTAGGGAAGACAAACCCCAGACGTGCAAAGCGGCGCGGGCCTTCTCTTCGATTTGCCAATCCTCTGCTAGCACCGCGTAGGCATGTTCCGACAGATCTCCGGAAAGAATCTGCTCCAAGGCCTGAATTTTATGGGCGATCCCCAGCGCCTGCGCAATGGACCAGGAGCCGAAGGGATGGAATTGCTGAGGCACATGCCACAGCGGGCCGCCGACTGCGATGCAGGCCGAAGAATTGCTCTTTGCATGGGCGATCAGCCGTAACAGGGTAGATTTGCCGCAACCGTTGGGTCCGATCAGCGCGTATTTCCGGCCTTGGGACACGGAAAAAGATACTTGTTGAAATAATAGGCTGCGATCGGCCAGTTCATAAGAAAGGTTATGGACCTGTAGAATATTCATGATCAAGTGAATGGGTCGGAAGAAATCCGGCGATGGAACAAAAATTACCCGCAATGGTCCCTGTCCGGACATTGGCTCGTGGGTAGTTACCCGATATTCACTTAGATCCGCATGATTTTGTTCAGTTCGTTCGGTGCAAATATACCGATTTAGTGGAATTTTACCGCATCTCCGGCAAATATTTCCAGAAACGGCGGGACATATGCTGCCGTTGGACTTTCAGGTTGATCCGTTCCCGGATGGTAAGGGCTTTGAAATAACCGTTCCACAACTCCTGAAACCGCTTTTCGTCTTCGGCCATGAGTTTTTCGTCCAGTTGCCCGCCGTCCATCGGGTCTGTCGGCAGGTTAATCTCGATGACCCGGGTCAAATCGTAATAAAATTCGTATTGGCGGCGGATGTCGTAAACGATCCATTTCTGATCGGCAAAGCGGTCTTTGAAATACCCGAGGGTCAAGGGTAAACAGTTATGCTTGAGGGAAAT
>JAJQAW010000066.1:22618-23132 GCA_021203585.1 Rikenellaceae bacterium | reverse complement strand
ATAAAAATTCAGTTCTATGTATTGCATAGTAATAAATTTTATTGATATATTTGTGGTGATATAGTACCACAAAAATGTTATAACCATAGGGTAGTACTGACCATACAAATCGATAAACCATACCCGCCATGAAAAAAACAATCGACATCAACCTGGGCGGCACCGCCTTCACCATCGATGAAGATGCGTACCAGGCTCTGAAAAATTACTTGGACGATATTGTTTCCCGTTTACCGGACGAGGATGCGGATGTGATCAACGATATCGAAGCCCGTTTGTCCGAACTGCTGCAGGCGCACCTCTCCATCCGCTACCAAGTGGTGGATTTGCGGATGGTAAAGGCGGCGATGGGAGTGATGGGTAAACCGGATGAATTCGGAGAAAAAAAGCGCCGGGAGGAGATCAAAGAATCGTCGCGGAACACCGTCTTGTCGAAAAAACTCTACCGCAACGCCAACGACCGGTGGCTGGGCGGTGTCTGTTCGGGCATCGCGGCCTACCTGGATACGGATAC
>JAJQAW010000066.1:0-22608 GCA_021203585.1 Rikenellaceae bacterium | reverse complement strand
CCTGTTTGCTTGTATTGCTGGCAGGCCTCAGTTTATGGGCATACATCATTCTGTGGATTGTCATACCGAAAGCCTATCTGAATGCGGACGGCAGTGTGGACCATTTTTAAATCCTGTGATCGTAATCGCTAAAAAGAGGTACTACCGATGAACATAAATATGGATAACGCCAAAGCCCAGATGCGAAAGGGAATACTGGAATACTGTATTCTTTCCATCGTTTCGCGCTACGACGCCTATGCTTCGGAGATCATTGCCGAGCTGAAAAATGCGCAGATGATCGTGGTCGAAGGCACGCTCTACTCGTTGCTGACCCGGTTAAAAAATCAAGGGTTGCTGTCCTACCGTTGGGAAGAATCCACCCAGGGCCCTCCCCGAAAGTATTATACCTTGACCGACTCCGGGCAAAGCGCCCTGCAGCAGCTCGATGATTCGTGGACCGAGCTCATCGCACAAATCGAAAAAATCCGGTACGGACAGTTAAACCGACAGTTATGAAAAATCTCGTCCATGTAAGTATAGCGGGCATAGCCTTTAAACTGGATCAGCAGGCCTACGACTAGTTAAACGTTTATCTGGAGGGAATTCGAAAGGCTTATGGAGCATCGGCGGAAGGCCGGGAAATTCTGGAGGATATCGAAGCCCGGATTGCCGAATTGATACTGATCCGTCAAAACAACTCGGCGGTGGTCTCGGCCGGATTGATCGATGAGATCATCGGTATGCTGGGAATTCCGGAGGAGTTTTCGGAATTGCCGGCCGAAAAACAGGAACCGATCCCTTCCCTGGAAAAATCTTCCGGTCCCGGAGCGACTCCTCTCCCGCACCGGCTGTACCGAAATCCGGAAGAAGCCAAATTGGCTGGGGTTTGTTCCGGTCTGGCCGCCTATTTTAATACCGATCCGGCATTGATCCGGATCATCTTCCTGTTTCCGTTGATGCTGCAGATATTTCTGGGTTTCTTCGGGGGTACCGGTTTCACCTTTCGATGATTCACGGATTCTCCTCTGGTTTCATCTTGTTGTACGTGGTGTTATGGATCGTTATTCCCAAAGCCAAGACTCCCCTCCAGAAATTGGAAATGAGAGGGGAAAAAATGACCCGTGAGCGGATGGAGCAAACTTTTCTAGAGGAATTCCAATCCCGAGGGAACGACCCCCGAAATATCCGGTTGCGGGCCAAGCAGGGGAAAAACGCCTCTCTACTTTCGGAGATTGTCTCGATCCTAGGGAAAATTTTACTCGGAGTTTTGAAAATCGGGTTGGCTTTTTTGGGCCTCATTTTTTTAATGGTTCTTCTGATCGTACTCTGGGCTCTTTTCCATCGATCGGCAGCGGTACCCGGTTGGTTGATCGGTAATAGTTTTCTGTCCCCAGGTCTGACGGCGCTGGTATTCGGGCTGGTAATTATCGTTCCTCTGGTTCTGCTGGTGTACGGTTTATTCCGGTTGGTTTTCGGATTCAAGCGAAATAAACCCCTGACGACGGTGCTGCTGGCTACTTGGATCCTCTCGCTGGTGTTCGGAGCCGTTATTTTCATGAAAGAGTACGAACGATTTCAATGGGACGGTAATTTCCCCCGGTGGGAGAGGCACTTCAGCGGCTGGCCAAGGCACTCCCGCCATCACTCTCGCGCTGGGGAAATTTTCGATCATTCCGAGCCGTACCGGCACCTGCTGGCTACCGACCGGTTGGCCTTCACTGCCGATACCCTGTTTGTCCTGCCGGCGGACTCGGTCCGGTTGCCGGAAAATTTTGTGGTGAAAATCCGCAAGGAGCAAACCGAATTTTCGGATTCCCCGCTTCGGATCGATACCTACTTTCGGGAAAAAAACAACCCGAAGAAGCCCCAATTTCTCGAATCTGCCGCTGTTACCCACCAACTGCGTGGAGATACACTCCTCCTGCAAATTCCCGCTTCGGAGTCGAGCGGGATGACGGGAACCATCGAAACGGAACTTTACCTGCCGGAAAAGATCACGGTCGTGGTGGATGCGCGAATCAATTATAACGAATATTTTTAGCAACTATGGAAATCATCCACACCAAACGGAAAACCTCCGGTGGGTCCAAAACCCGGGCGCAACACCTCTATTTGGGAATCATGCTGATCGTGGTCGGAGTAATCTTGATCCTTTACAATTTCCAGTGGATCGGTTATCGTCTATTTGATATATTCTTTTCCTGGCCCATGTTGCTCAGCGTGGCGGGCGGCTATCTGCTGGTCATACGAAAGCAGGCCTTAGGGATTGCGACCCTTGCCGTTGGATTGTTTTTTGTCGCTACGGGCTTTTTGGATTTCGATATTCCGGTCCGGAAAATCGTCCTTCCTCTGGCCTTTATGCTGGGAGGGGTTGCCGTTATTTTTCAAAAAATAAGGCCTTTTTTACACATAACGCCAGGCAGGAACGATTCCTGCCTGGCGTTTGGTTGACGGCGTAGCGCTTCTCGGGTCCGGAGCCTGCTAAAAAATACCGACCGTGGCGAAGAACGTTTCCAGATCTTCCACCAATTCGATTTGCCCGTAGGCTTCCGCCAGTGGAACCATGTCGTTGAGGATCAAGGTGTGTTCTCGCATTTGTCGGAACAGGGATTCCCGTTTTCCCGGAGGGAAGCGCAGGTAATAGGCCAGGTACTGTTTCTGCGTTTCGGCCAGTTCGGTAAACAGGGCATTCCCTTTGGCTATCGCTCCGGCTTCGTAATAAGCTTCGATCAGGGAGATCGACCAGGGGTAAGAATGCGGCACTTGGAATCCGGGAATCTCCTCTTCGATCCGATCCAACACGGCAATGGCCCGGATCGTGTCCCCCTGCCGCGACAACTCTTTCGACAAACGGGCGAAGGTATTTCGTACCGTGGTGGCATTAACCGTGTAGCGAATAAAATAATCGCAGTTTACGCGAGGATCTTTGATGTTTCCGTAGCGGAATTTATTCATCAAATTATCGTACAGGTATTCGGGATCGATTCGGCCCGGATCGAATGCCGAATAGGGCGTTTTGATCGGTACCAGGCGATAGGCAAAGCCGTCCTGCTGCAGATAATCCGTCAGGCCCAGGTTGCGGAGCGTATGCGGTTGCGTAAAATAAAGCGGACGGTTCCAATCGAAATGGGCCAGCAAATCGAGCAGCATCATCTCCGTACGGTCGATCGAGGAGCCCTGTATGTTGATCTCCACCGTGTCGACCATTAGGTGGGCGTCTTCCGGCCGCACGATACCCGAAGCCAGCGCATTTTCCTTATCGACCGGAATTAAGATTTTCCGGGCCGGGATAAAACTGCTAGCCGGACCGGAGCGGTAACTGCTCTGTACGAGTGTTTGCGGATTTTCGCTGGCGATCCAACCCACGATCACATCGATCGAGGCGCCCTGTCCGTCGGTAATATCTTCCACCATCAGGCCTTCGTTTCGCCCGTAATAGACACTTTGCGGGAGGGTAAAAGGAACGGGCTCGGAGTCGTTGGCCTTGATTTTCATTTGGTCGATGTACCACTCTCCCCCCAGGTAGCTCATGTTCATCACCCGCACATCGGTCTGAACGCCTTCTACCTCCTGGTTATACCACAGCGGGAAGGTATCGTTGTCTCCGTAATTCATAATGATAGCGTTCGGCAGGCAGGTCTCCAAGTAATTTTTCCCGAAGTCCGCGGCCACATACCGGTGGGCACGGGTGTGGTCGTCCCAGTTTTGGGCTCCCATCAATACCGGAACACTCAGGCAAAGAACCGTAGCCGCGGCCGCGGAAAGTCGCCGGTTTTTCAGCTTTTTTTCCAGTCCTTCATACACCATCAGCACTCCCAGGCCGATCCAAATCGCGTAGGCGTAGAAAGAGCCGGCAAAGGCATAATCCCGTTCGCGCGGTTCTCCCGGCGTTTGGTTGAGGTAGAGAATGATGGCGATTCCGGTCATGAAGAAAAGCCACATCACCACCGTAAAGCCGCGTCCGTCCTTTTTAAGCTGGGTTAAAATACCCAGAATGCCGAGAATAAAGGGCAAGAAATAATATTTATTCCGGGCCCGGTTGTTGACTACCTCATCCGGTAGGTTGGTCTGCGGCCCCAGGTAGATTTCATCGATAAAATTGATGCCCGATAACCAGTTTCCTTCGGTCAGGCCGCCCGAAGAGATGATGTCGTTTTGCCGGCCTACGAAATTCCACATGAAATACCGCCAATACATAAAATTGAGCTGGTACTTGAAAAAGTAAGCCATATTTTCCCCGAACGTCGGAATCGTGATCACCTCTCCCCGGTAATTGACCCGGCGGCCGGTGATATCGACCCATTGTTTGTAGGCCTCCTCGTGGACCGTGCTGTACAGGCGCGGAAACAATGTGCTCAGTTCCGAGGGGTATTTCATGTCCTTTATCACCAAGTAAGGTTGGTATTTGCCCTCGGCATCAATGTAATAGTTGGTTTTTTCTGTGAATGAGATCGGCGGAACGGCGTAAGAATGGCCGGAAATCAATGGACGGGTTCCGTATTGATCCCGGTTCAGCAGGGATAACAGCCCGAACGGATTGTTCGGATCGTTGCTGTTCATCGGCGGGTTGGCTGCCGAACGGATGATGACCGAGGCGTAAGAACTGTAGCCCAGCACGACCACCGTCACCATTAGCAAGCAGGTATTGAGAATCACCCGGCTCTTCCGGTAGGTGTACCATACTCCCCATCCGAGCAGGGCGAAGAGCAGAAAGGCGTAGACCGCCATCCCGGAGTTGACCGGCAAACCGAAGGAGTTGACGAACAGGTAATCCGTCCTGGAGCCCAGTTGTATGGTCCAGGGGCAGATGATGTAAAGCACGAAAAAGACCACGGCCACGGAAACACCGAATGCCGCCAGTACGCCTTTTCGGGTAATGACCGGATTTTTTTTGAAATAGTAAATGAACACCATGGCCGGGAAGGCCAACAAGTTGAGCAGGTGAACGCCGATCGAAAGCCCCATCAGGTAGGCGATCAGGACCAGCCACCGGTTGGAATGCGGTTCGTCGGCTACCTGCTCCCACTTTAGCATGGCCCAGAAGACGAGGGCTGTAAACAAGGAAGAGAGGGCGTAGACTTCGGCCTCTACGGCCGAGAACCAAAAGGTATCCGAGAAGGTGTAGGCCAGCGCCCCAACCAATCCGGCTCCCATCACGGCCCAGGTTTGCCCCGTGGTCAGCGCTTCTCCTTTTTTACCGAACCACTTCAGACCCAGCATCGTGATGCTCCAGAAGAGGAATAAAATGGTAAAGCCGCTGGCCAGAGCGGACATGGTATTGACCAGGACCGCCGCATATTGAGGCGCCGGTGCGAAGAGCGTGAAAATCCGAGCAATCATCATAAACAGGGGCGCTCCCGGAGGATGTCCTACTTCCAGCTTGTAGGAGGTGGCGATAAATTCTGCGCAGTCCCAAAGACTCGCCGAGGGTTCCATGGTGAGCAAATAAACCAGCGAAGCAATGGCAAAACTGAGCCACCCGAATATCAGGTTATACTTTTTGTATGGGTTCATCGAACGATTATTTAATGGTGGAATACGGAAAGTAAGCCATAAATTTTGTACTTTTGGCGCAAAGTTAGAAAATTAACGCAAAACTCCGGGATATATTCCTGATCCGGGAAACAAAAATCACGCTTTTCCGTTCTGCTTATTGGAATCCCGTTAATCGAGAACTGCTTATGGAGTCGAAATTGACCCTCTACAATACGCTTCACCGTTGCAAGGAAGTATTCGAGCCGATCGCTCCGCCTTTTGTCGGCATGTATGTCTGCGGGCCGACTGTCTACGGAGACGGTCATTTGGGCCATGCCCGTTCGGCCATCACATTCGATTTGCTGTTTCGTACTCTTCTCCATAGGGGATACAAGGTCCGTTATGTACGCAATATCACCGATGTGGGACACCTGGAGAACGACGCGGACGAGGGAGAAGATAAGGTGGCTAAAAAAGCACGGCTGGAACAACTCGAGCCCATGGAGGTTGCTCAATACTACACCAATCGTTACCACGATGCCATGCGGAAGCTGAATGTCCTGCCGCCCAGCATCGAACCTCAGGCTTCCGGCCATATCATCGAACAGATCGAAGTGGTGCAGAGAATTCTCGATCACGGATACGCTTACGAAAGAAACGGTTCCGTATATTTCGACGTGCAGGCGTACAATGAAAAATACCGCTACGGCATTCTTTCCGGACGAGTGCTGAAAGAGATGCAGGCCGGCAGCCGTCAACTGGAAGGGCAATGCGACAAAGGAAACTTCTGTGATTTTGCCCTGTGGAAAAAAGCTTCCCCAGAACACATCATGCGTTGGCCGTCGCCCTGGAGTGTCGGTTTTCCGGGGTGGCATGTCGAATGCTCGGCGATGAGTATGAAATACCTCGGAGAAAAATTCGACATCCACGGAGGAGGGATGGACCTGATTTTTCCGCACCACGAAGCGGAGATCGCTCAAAATACCGCTTGCTGCGGCTCACAGTCGGCCAATTACTGGGTACACAACAATATGATTACCATCGGGGGACAGAAAATGGCCAAATCCCTCGGGAATTTTATTACGCTCGAGCAGCTTTTCACCGGAGATCATCCGATGCTGAACCAGGCCTATTCGCCGATGACCGTCCGGTTTTTTATTTTACAGGCTCACTACCGCAGTACGCTCGATTTCTCGAACGAAGCCTTGCAGGCCGCAGAGAAGGGGTTGGAGCGGCTGATGAAAGCCGTGCGGGTGCTCGAAAAAATCAGCCCGAGTGCTCAATCGTCGGTTTCGGTCGGCGATTTCGATCGAAAATGGCGGGAAGCCATGCTGGATGATTTGAACAGTCCGATCGCCATTTCGGTGCTTTTCGATGGGGTGCGCCTGATCAACCAACTCTACGACGGTTCGCAATCCTTGACCGAAGAGGATTTGAATCGATTGAAAACAAGCGTTCACGAACTGGTGTTCGACGTATTGGGGCTGCAGGACGAACAATCCGACGGTAATCCCGACCGTTTGGCCGGACTGATCAATATGATTCTGCAGGTTCGGATGCAGGCTAAAGCCAATAAGGATTGGGCTACATCGGATAAAATCCGGGACGAACTGGCCCGGCTGGGGGTGGTGGTAAAAGATCGAAAAGAAGGTTGCGACTGGGAGCTGGAAGAGTAGCTGCGGTCTCCGTTATGGTTCCCTAAGCAAGCGCCGCCAGCAGCCGGGAGAAAAAAGCGAAATGCTTTCAGGTTTTCAGTAAAAAATGATTTTTATATTAAATATTTAACCATTATATTTGTCTTCATAACAAATTAATAGTCCTTTTACGATGGCACTGAAAAAATATTTACTCATAGGATTATTGCTGCTGGTCTCCGCGGCGCTCTTTGCGCAGGCGGACCCCGCTTCCTGGAAGCACGAGGTAAAAGCTACTTCCACGGAAAACGTGTATGAAGTTGTATTTACCGCAACCATTACAGCTCCGTGGCACATGTACGATCTGGGCCCTTACGAGGGAGGACCCAACCCGACGGAATTCGAATTCCATGCCGCCCCTGGGGTCGAATTGATCGGAAGTGTCCGGGAAAAAGTGAAGGCAAAACGGATCATGGATGAAATATTCGGCATGGAGATCGGATATTATTCCGATCAAGCCGAATTCATCCAGCAGGTAAAAGTGACTGCTCCCGCTCCGGTTAAATGGGAAGCTACGGTGAGCTATCAATTGTGCGACGATCAGAGTTGCCTGGCCCCGACCGATTGGGATTTTGTAATCGAACTTCCGGCGGCCAAGACAGCGCCGGCCGCCGCGCCGGCTTCGGAAACGGCACCGCCGCCTTCGGCTCCCGAGGCGGACACCGAAGCGGAAGAACCGGAAGTGGCGGAAACTCCATCTCCTCCCGCTCCGGTCGCGGCAGAGCCGGAAATCGAAATACCTGCAATCGAAGAACCGGAAACTGAATCAGCTTCCGGTGTTTCGTTATGGGCGATCATTCTCGAAGCCATCGCCTGGGGGCTGGCCGCCTTCCTGACCCCGTGTGTATTTCCGATGGCCCCGATGACCGTTTCCTTCTTTATGAAGGGCAGTGAAAATAAAGTCAAAGCCCGATTCAACACATCGCTCTACGGATTTTTTATCATCCTGCTCTATACCCTGCCGATAGCCGTAATCATCATGGCCACCTACTTCATCGGCGGAGAGAACGTGACGACCAGTATTTTCAATTGGATTGCCACCCATTGGTTGCCCAATATCCTCTTCTTTATCGTCTTTATGCTCTTTGCAGCCTCCTTCTTCGGAGCTTTTGAGATTCGCATGCCGACCAAACTGGTCAATAAAGCGGATTCCAATGCCGATAAAGGCGGGATCTTCGGTGTCTTTTTCATGGCGCTGACCCTGGTGCTCGTCTCTTTTTCCTGTACCGGACCCATTGTCAGCTCGGTATTGCTCAAATCGATACAGGGGGAAATCTGGGAACCTATTGTGACCATGCTGACCTTCTCGATCGCCTTTGCGCTGCCCTTCACCCTGCTGGCCTTTTTCCCTTCCGTATTGAAGAATCTGCCCAAATCGGGAGGTTGGCTCAATTCGGTCAAGGTCGTCCTGGGTTTTGTGGAAATCGTCCTCGGTTTGAAATTCCTCAGCATCGCCGACCAGACTTACCATTGGGGATTGCTCGACCGAGAAGTTTACCTGGCCATCTGGATCGTGGTATTCACGCTGCTGGGACTTTATCTGTTGGGAAAAATCAAATTCAAACACGACAGCGAAGTGAAATACGTAGGTATTTTCCGTCTTTCGCTGGTGATCGCGATTTTCAGTTTTGTGATTTACCTGATTCCGGGTATGTGGGGCGCTCCGTTGAAAGCTCTCTCCGGATACCTGCCGCCGATGCATACTCAGGATTTCATTCTGGGCGGAGGGCACTCTTCCGGAGGATATACCGCTTCCCCCGGAACGGGAGAACAACCGGCCCAGGTGAAGTACGGGGACTTTTTACCCTTACCGCACGGATTGAACGGATTTTTCGATTACGAAGAGGGCATGGCCTTTGCTAAACGGGTGGGAAAACCGGTATTCGTGGATGTCACCGGACACGGTTGTGTGAATTGCCGCGAAATGGAGGCCCGGGTATGGTCCGATCCGCAGGTGCTCAGCCTGCTGCGCAACGAATATGTGATTATCGCTCTCTATGTGGACGATAAAACCCGGTTGCCGGAAAGCCAATGGGTTACCAACAGCCGGGGGAAAGTGATGAAAGGTCTTGGCCAGATCAATGCCGATTTTGCCATGAGGCGGTTCGGCACCAGCGCACAGCCCTACTACGCGCTGTTGGACAACGAAGGTCGGGAATTGACCGCCTCGCGAGCCTACGATCTCGATATTCAGGCGTTCGTCGACTTTCTTCAACGAGGGATCGACAACTATAAACAATAAAAAAATCCGCGAACAGTTCCCCCATCGGGAACTGTTCGTATAAAAGTAAGAACCGCGTATGAAAGGTAAAGTTCGTATCCTACTTGTATTGCTGGGCGTGGCCTTGTTCTCCTGTTCGGTGGAAGACGATGTGCCCGGGCCTTCGAGTGTCGAAACGGAACGCACGATTTTCGTGTATATGCCCTGGTCGACCAATTTACTCGGCGCTTTCCGGCAAAATCTGGAAGATCTGAAAACTTCGATACTCGAAAACCGGATCCGCACCGATCGGTTCATCGTTTACCTGGCTCAGTCCCAAACGCAGGCCGAATTGTTCGAAGTGAAGTACAATCAAGGACAGATCGACACCCTACCCATTAAAAGTTATCAAAACCCGGCTTTTACGACAGCCGAAGGAATTGCCGGATTTATCGATGATGTCGTTTCATACGCTCCCGCGCCGGCCTACTCGATGATTATCGGATGCCATGGGATGGGGTGGATTACTGTGGATTCGTGGTGGAATACCAGTGCCGCGCGCACCCCATTGCATTGGGATCACGAAGGCAGTTTGACCCGTTATTTCGGAGGTAGTTATCCCGAATGTCAAACCGATGTGGCTACGCTTGCCCAGGCGATTGGCCAAGCCGGAGTAAAAATGGAATATATCCTGTTCGACGATTGCTACATGTCCTCGATCGAAGTGGCCTACGAGCTGAAGGAGGTGACCGACCATTTGATCGCCTGCCCGACCGAGGTGATGTTCTATGGTTTCCCCTATCATGTAATCGGAGAACACCTCACCGGAAAAGTCGACTACGAAGGAATTGCCGAAGGTTTTTTTCAGTTTTATGATCATTATACCTACCCTTACGGGACGATTGCCGTTACCGTTTGTTCGGAGCTGGATAATCTGGCCGCCGTCATGTACGAGATCAACGAGCGGTTTACATTCGATGCTTCGTTGCTCGGTCAGGTCCAACGGATGGACGGATATACTCCGGTCATCTTTTTCGACTACGGGGACTACGTGTCGCATTTGTGTGCCGACGAAGCCTTGTTGAGCCGTTTCGAAGCCCAATTGGAGCGGACGGTACCCTCCTCCTATAAAAGGCATACGGAGGAATATTATACCGATAACTTAAAAAGTTCCATACCGATCCGGGCCTTTTCCGGGGTAACGGTCTCCGATCCGAGCACCCATTCCGTAACGTCGGCCAAAACCGAAACCGCTTGGTATAAGGCCACTCATCCATAGGATTTGTAAAAAAAGCAGGAATCGCTTACTTTTGAGCACTCATCGTACCGGGTTTTCGTTGGAAATCCCGGTACCCATTTAAAAGCCTGTCATGAATACATTCGGACGCATATTTAAACTATCCATTTTCGGGGAGTCGCACGGTCTTCAGGTCGGGGTCGTTATCGACGGCTGTCCGGCGGGAATCGCTCTCAGTGAACAGGAATTGGAAGCCGATTTAGCCCGGCGAAAAAGCGGAGCCCGGGGAACGACCCCGCGCAAAGAGGCGGACCGTCCGAAAATCGTTTCCGGAGTATTCCAAGGGTATACTACGGGGGCCCCGTTGACCGTTTTATTCGAAAATGAAAATACACGTTCGGGCGACTACAGCCGATTGGCGCTTCAACCCCGTCCGGGCCACGCCGACTGGGTGGCAGCGCAAAAATTCAACGGCTACCAGGACTACCGGGGAGGAGGTCATTTTTCCGGACGCATCACCCTGGGATTGGTTGCCGCCGGAGTGATTGCCAAAAAAGTGCTGGCCGGAACTACCATCCAAGCTAAGCTCCGTCAGATCGGCGGATGCAGTGATCCGGAAGGCTTCGAAGCCGTCATCGAGCAGGTAATGGCCGACCGTGACTCGGTCGGTGGATTGGTCGAATGCGTGGTGGAAAACCTGCCGGTCGGATGCGGTGAACCTTTTTTCGATTCCGTGGAATCGGTGATCAGCCATGCCGTTTTTTCGATTCCGGCCATCAAGGCTGTCGAATTCGGAGCCGGATTTGCCGCCGCGACCCTTCGGGGCAGTGAGAATAACGATCCGATTATCGATCCTTCCGGTAAAACGGCGACCAACCATGCCGGGGGAATCAACGGAGGGATCTCCAACGGGAATCCGATCGTTTTCCGCGTCGCCGTCAAACCGACTCCCAGTATATCGGTCCCGCAGTACACCCTGCACCTGGAAAAGGGAGAAGTCGAGGAGCTCGTAATCCAGGGACGGCACGACGCCTGCGTGGCTTTGCGGGTTCCTGTTGTGGTTGAAGCGGTTACAGCCGTCGCTCTAGCCGATCTCTACCTGGTTCACCGGGCGAGGATGTCGTAGCCTAAAAAGCGGAAACTATTGAATATAAGCGAAATTTGGTTACCTTTGTCAGGCATTTTTTGTTGGTAAAATGGCCGCTTTAGATAGATACATCCTGAGATTCAAGGGGTTATCGGTCGGGACTCATCATTTTGAGTATACCGTGGACGATGACTTCTTTTCGGCTTTCGAAGAGTCGGAAGTCCGGCAGGGCGATATTCAGGTGGCAGTGGAGGTAAAAAAACAGGCCTCGTTGCTTACCCTGGATTTTGTCATGGACGGCGGGGTGGATGTTCCCTGCGACCGTTGCGTGGAACAGTTCCGGATTCCGGTTCATTACCAGGGAACGCTGCTGGTTAAATTTACCGATGAGCCGCCCGAAAGCGATGGCGATATCATGTGGCTGCATCCGGTGGAAAGCGAGATCGATCTGGCCCAATACATCTACGAAAGTATTTTACTCAGTTTGCCTTACCAACGCATACATCCGTTGGACGAACAGGGAAATTCGACCTGCGACCCGGAAATGCTGAAGCGTTTCCGGATTGTTTCCTCCGATGAATTCGATGTGATGTTCCCGCAAGAGGAAGTCGATGCGGATTCCAAAAGCGAAAGCCAAGCCGCCTGGGAAAATCAGCTGGCCGCCCTGCGGGAGCGGATGGAAAACGAGGAGCAGGAGCCATAAACTGCCTGTCAGTGAAAGGCTTTTCGCTGGGTTGGGTCAGGAATGTCACGCGAAAAGGCGTGACACCGCCGGGAAACGAGGGCGGGAAGGCGAACCGTCGGCCGAGCCAGGTTGCGGACCGAAAAACGAAAAACAAACAAGAATAATAACGATTTAATTCATTCAGAACAATGGCACATCCTAAACACCGAATCTCGAGCACGCGCCGGGATAAGAGAAGAACTCATTACAAAGCAGCCCTGCCGACGCTGGCCACTTGCAATAACTGCGGTTCGATGATCCTCTATCACCGGGTTTGCCCGGATTGCGGATTTTACCGTGGAAAACAAACCACCGAGCAGAAAAGCCAATAGAACAGCGTTGCCCTATGAATATAGGTGTAGACGCAATGGGTGGCGATTACGCTCCGCAGGCGGCAGTTCTGGGAGCGATCGAAGCCTTGGGATATATCGGGAACGATACCCGGATTACCCTGTTCGGCGATCGGGAAAAGATCACGGAAATTCTTCGGCAGGAAGGATCTTCCGCTGATTCGTTTGATATTGTCCATACCTCGCAGGTTATCGAAATGGGCGAACATCCGGCCCATGCCTTTACCTGGAAACCGGATTCCAGCATCGTCGTGGGCTTCCAATACCTCAAGGCGGGCAAGATCGACGGATTTGCCAGCGCCGGAAGTACCGGAGCGATGATGGTGGGAAGTAGCATGGTGATTAAACAGATCGAGGGGATTATTCGTCCCGCCATTTGCACGCAGATTCCGACCGAAGACGGCGGTTGTTCGGTATTGTTGGACGTGGGGCTGAATGTGGATTGCAAGCCCGACGTCCTGTTTCAGTATGGTCTGATCGGCAGTATTTACGCCCAATCCATATTGGGGCTAGAAAATCCGCGGGTAGCTCTGATGAACATCGGGCAGGAGGCCGAAAAAGGCAATCTGGCGGCGAAGGCGGCCTATGAAACCATGGACGGCACCGAAAGCTTTCGTTTCGTAGGCAACGTGGAGGCGCATCACCTGTTCGACAAAAAAATTGCAGACGTCATCGTTTGCGACGGTTTTGTGGGGAATGTGATGATCAAGCAAGCGGAAGGATTTTACAGCCTGATGAAGCAGCAGGGAGTCACCTCCCCCTTTATCGAAGCGCTCAATTATGAGGAAATCGGAGGAACCCCGGTATTGGGGATCAATTCCACCGTCATCATCGGTCATGGGCATTCCTCGCCGAAAGCGATCCGGAACATGATCCTGCACACCGAAACTGCCGTAAAGGCCGGCATAGTCGAAAAATTTAAGGAGGCTTTTAAATAATGGAAAAAAAGATAACCGCTGCTATTACGGGGGTGGGAGGCTACGTGCCCGATTATATCCTCGATAATGACGAACTGAGCCGCATGGTCGATACCAGCGACGAGTGGATCATGTCCCGGATCGGGATCAAGACACGTCACATCCTCAAAGGCGATGGCATCGGGACTTCTTACATGGGAATCCGGGCGGTTCGCGAGTTGTTGGAAAAAACCGATACCGACCCGATGGAAGTCGATTTGGTGATTTGCGCCACGGTTACTCCCGATATGTTTTTCCCGTCGACCGCCAATCTGATCTCCTACAAATGCGGCATTATGAACGCCTTTACCTTTGATCTGTCCGCCGCGTGCAGCGGATTCTTGTTTGCCCTGCAAACCGGAGCCAAATACATCGAAGGCGGTCTGAAGAAGGTCGTGGTGGTCGGTGCGGATAAAATGTCCTCGATCGTCAATTACGACGACCGGGCGACGGCGCCCATTTTCGGCGATGGAGCGGGAGCCGTTTTATTGGAGCCCAACACCGAGGGACTGGGTGTTCTGGATGCAGACCTTCATTCCGACGGAGGTGGTTTCATACACTTGCACATGAAAGCCGGAGGGTCGGCTTACCCGCCCTCGAAAGAAACGCTTCGCCGAGGATGGCACACGATTTATCAGGAGGGGCAACCCGTTTTCAAAGCGGCTGTTTCCCGGATGGCGGATGTCTCTACCGAGATTATGCGGCGCAACCACCTCACGGCAGACGATATCCGTTACTTGGTGCCGCATCAGGCCAACAAGCGGATTATCGATGCTACGGCCAAACGAATGGGGCTTCCCGCGGACAAATGCATGGTCAATATCGAGCGGTACGCCAACACCACGGCAGCGACGCTTCCGCTTTGTCTGTGGGATTATGAGTCGCGATTGAAAAAAGGGGACAACCTGGTATTTGCCGCGTTCGGCGGTGGTTTTACCTGGGGAGCCATGTACCTGAAATGGGCCTATGACGGCAACATTCCCGACAAATGCGGGGAACCCGAAGATATCCCGTTAAGCAACAACGTCAATAACGTAAAGCTCTAACGGTAAGTTATTTCGACAAACAAAGAGCAGGCGGTCTTATAGTTCAAGGGATAGAACGGAAGTTTCCTAAACTTTAAATCCAGGTTCGAGTCCTGGTAAGACCACATACAACCTTGAGCCCATACCATTTGGGGGGAGGTATTTGCCCGGGAGATCCGGGTTTCCTTTTATCAGGCGCCCATGTTTTTCCATTCCGGTCTGTTGAAAAAATCCTGTGTACATAATTCAAATCCGCATTTTGGTAGCAGTACATTCCCTTAATGATGGAAAATCGGTAAACGCAAAGCCGCGCAGGGTTTGCTCCCTATTCGACGGGAGAAGAGGGGTTAGCCCCGAGGAATGCACGGCTCCCGAATACCCTCTGGAAGCTTACGGTTTAGTCTGCCGCCCGTTTCATGGCAGTTAGAAACGCAGGTATACCGGTTCGAATATCGGGAATGTCCTGTGTGCTTCCGTGTAAATAGCTGCCATTCAGTTTGTTTAAGTTGATTCGGTGAGTGGCCGCGTATCGATAAATCCCGAGTCCGACTTCGGTTTAGCCGGGAAAATAACTTTGCGGAAGAGTGTCCGTGTAGCGTTTTTTCCCGGAACGGACATAAATCTATAACGCGTAAAAAGTAGGGAAATTTAGGCACGGGCCGCAATCTAAGTCTATTTTAATTCCGGTTTTCTCTTTTTTTGTTATCTTAACGGTCCAATTTAGGACGATCCATGAAGCATTCTATTATTTATTTTGTCAGCGGTTCTACTCAGTGGGAGTTCTCGGGCCATGCAGTCCGATAGGGAATACCATAAAATCGTAGCGCAAGACGGTTCGGGAGATTATACGACGATCACGGAGGCCGTTTACGCACAGCGGCATTTCAGCTACGAACCGATTCTCATTCTGGTGAAAAAAGGAGAATACCGGGAAAAACTGGAAATTCCCTCCTGGATTACCGGAGTGGTATTGATCGGCGAGGACCGGGACCATACCGTGATCGCTTACGATGATCATGCGGGAAAAGAAACGGCATTCAGCCGGCAGACACCCCTGGAAAAGATCATGACCTTTACCTCGTGGACCGTGAAAATCCGCGGTGCCCGCACCCAGCTGCACAACTTGACCATTGTCAATGATGCCGGCCGGCGCGATCAAGCGGTGGCCCTGCACATCGAAGCCAATGAAATTCTGGTCAAAAACTGCCGGCTGCTCGGAAATCAGGATACCTTGTATGCCAACGGCGAACAGGATGAGACCCTGATGGTGGATACTTATATCGAGGGAACGACGGATTTTCTGTTCGGGTCCGCACAACTGTTTTTGGACGGTTGCCATATCCATTGTAAATCGAATTCCTACATCACAGCCGCTTCTACTCCGCCGGGGCGGGAATTCGGTTTCGCCATTTTCAACTGCCGCATTACGGCAGAGCCGGAAGTGGATAAAATGTACCTGGGCCGCCCGTGACGTAATTTTGCCAAAACCGTATACCTGGATTGTGAAATGGGACCGTTTATTCGTCCGGAAGGTTGGATGAACTGGAACCGGCCCGAGGCCGAATCGCTGGTGCTGTATGCCGAATATCGCTTCCGGGGCGTCGATGTTTCGCAGCGCGTGGAATGGAGCCGTCAATTGAGTGAAGTGGAGGCGGCCCGCTATTATGCCGAATTGAGGCGGATGAGAGCCAAATACCTGATCCCTTAGCGCGGACACTTCTACCGGTCCGTAGAGCGGGAAATTATCATTTTGTAGCTATCTGACAACCCTATAAAAAACACCATGAAAAAAATTCTTTTTGCCTCGATCGCCTGGTGTGCCGTATGTACAGCATCGGCTCAGCCATACGATCGCTATTACGAAAATCTACCCTTTGAAATGACCCCGGTCGTATTACCCTCCATACCGGATTATACGGTCTGTCTGACCGACTTCGGGGGAGTGGGAGACGGACTGGCCCTGAATACGGAAGCCTTTGCCCGGGCTATGGATGCTCTCGAGGCGCGTGGCGGGGGAAAACTGGTGGTACCGCGAGGTACCTGGATTACGGGTCCAATTTTTCTGAAAAGTCGAGTAAACCTGCACGTTAGCGACGGGGCGTTGATTTATTTCACCGAAGATTTCGATGCCTATCCGCTTATCGAAACCAATTGGGAGGGCTGGACTGCCCTGCGGGCTACCTCGCCTATCATGGCCCATAACCTGACCGATATTGCGATCACCGGAAACGGGGTGATCGATGGAAACGGGGACAACTGGCGATTGGTTAAAAAAGAAAAAATGACCGATGGCCAATGGCGAAAACTGCAACAGCGCGAGGGAAGTGTGCTGGATGAGGCCCAGCGTCTTTGGTTCCCGAACGAAGGAGCCATGAAAGGTTATTTCGATACCCGCCATTATTCGGAGCTGACGGCCGAGGAGCGCGAATATTACAAAGCCTACTATCGTCCGGTTTTAGCCAGCATCGTAAACTGTAAACGTATTTTACTGCAAGGGATCACCTTTCAGAATTCGCCTTCGTGGAACGTCCATCCGCTATTGTGTCAGGAATTGACCGTTGACCATGTCGTCATTCGCAATCCGTGGTACTCGCAAAATGGCGACGGATTGGATGTGGAGTCCTGTAAAAATGTGCTGGTGGTAAACAGCAGCTTCGACGTAGGAGACGATGCCATTTGCATCAAATCGGGAAAAGACCTGGAAGGACGCCAGCGGGGCATTCCGACCGAAAACCTGATTGTGGACAACTGTATTGTCTATCACGGCCATGGAGGATTTGTCGTGGGCAGCGAGATGTCCGGGGGAGCGCGTAACATGTTGGTGCGCAACTGCCAATTTATGAGTACCGACGTAGGACTTCGGTTTAAAAGTACCCGTGGACGTGGCGGGGTGGTGGAACGGGTTTGGATCGAAAATATCGATATGACCAATATCCCGAACGAAGCCCTGCTGTTCGATTTGTACTACGGTAGACGGGACCCGAACGCACCGGTTCCTCCGGTGACCGAGGAAACCCCTTCTTTCCGGGACATCCACATCAAAAACATTACCTGTCGCGGAGCGGGTACGGCGATGTTGTTCAATGGATTGCCGGAAATGAATGTTCGGAACGTAACCGTGGAGAACGCCGTACTACAGACCACCCGGGGTATCGTGATCAATGAATCGGACCAGGTCAAGTTGTCCAATATCGTTATCCAACAAAAAACCGGACCGGCGGTGGAAATGAACCAGGCTAAAAACGTCACGATAGAGGCGTTACAATCTGTCAACGGAGTGCGGTCGGAGGTGGTCAGAGACGGGCAAGTACAGGCCATGCTGCCTTAAGCCCGTGCCTGGAGAAAATAGAGAACAAGCCGGCGGAGGGATTCCTCACCGGCTGATCTTCGGTTGCAAGGATCGGTATGAAAGAATGGCTTTACGGTAAAACGCTCGCTGAATTGGAAACGGTGGTTTCCGGTCTCGGTATGCCGCGCTATACTGCCCGGCAGATCGCCCATTGGCTGTATAACAAGCAGGTGACCCGGATCGATGTCATGACCAATCTTTCGGTGGCCAACCGGCAATTGCTGACGGATCGGTATACCGTGGGTACGATCGAGCCGACCGGCGTACAGCAATCGGCGGACGGTACGAAAAAATACCTGTTTCCCACGCTCGGTCAACAGGCCATCGAAACGGCTTTTATTCCGGATCGGGACCGAGCGACTTTGTGTGTGTCTTCCCAGGCCGGGTGCCGGATGGGATGCCGCTTCTGCATGACCGCCAAACAAGGCTTTCAGCACCACCTGAGCGCCGGGGAAATCCTGAATCAAATTCGTTCGTTGCCCGAAAGAGAGGCATTGACCAATGTGGTGTACATGGGTATGGGCGAATCGATGGATAATCTGGAAGAGGTCTTGAAAAGCCTGGAAATTCTTACTTCCGAATGGGGGTATGGGTGGAGTCCGTCCCGGATTACCGTCTCTACGATCGGCGTGCTGCCCGCCTTGAAACGTTTTTTGGATGAGACCAAAGTTCACCTGGCCGTGAGCCTGCATAACCCGTTTGCCGAGGAGCGTCTGGAATGGATGCCGGCTCAGAAAGCTTACCCAATCGGGGAGGTTGTGGCGGAGATCAAAAAACACGATTTTTCTCACCAGCGGCGCGTGAGTTTCGAATACATCCTGTTTGCTGGACAAAACGATTCGTCCCGGCACCTGAAAGCATTGACCCGGTTAATCGGCGGCCTCAAATGCCGGGTCAACCTGATCCGGTGGCATGAGATTCCGGGAGCGGAATTTCCCGGAAGCGATGAACAAGCGATGATCCGTTTTCGGGATGCGCTCACTGCCAAAGGGATCATCGCCACGATCCGCAGTTCGCGGGGAGAGGATATCGACGCGGCCTGCGGGATGCTTTCCACCAAAAATAAAACCGCATCACAATAATCTATAAATTTTAACGCTATATCAGTAAAAGTAAAACCGATCGAGAAATGAAAAAGTTGATGTTAATGCTCGCCTTCGCCGGGCTTACGACGATCGCCTGCGCGCAGTCAGGTGTTCAGTTCCAGGAAAAATCCATGGCCGAATTGATGAAAGAATCCCAAGAGGCGGGAAAACCGATTTTCGTCGACATGTATACCACCTGGTGCGGTCCTTGCAAATATATGGCAAACAATGTGTTTACGCAACCCAAAGCCGGGGAGTTCTTCAATGCCGAATTTATTAATGCCAAATTCGATGCGGAAAAAGGAGAAGGCATACAGCTGGCCCAAAAATACCAGGTGAACGTCTATCCTCCCTTCCTGATTCTGGACGCTTCCGGAAAAGAGATCGGTCGGATTGTCGGCGGCGATGAACTGGACGGTTTTATTCAGAAAGTAAAAGATGCGGTAAAGTAAACCTTTATCCGGGCGCCTATCGTGAAAAGGCCGCCCTTGGAAGACAGGCCCGTTGAAAGATCAACTGCACCCCGAAAGTCAGACATCACTTTCGGGGTGCAGTTCATTCACGGACCGCCTTTCGGTTGCGGCTGGGATTTTCCGAATTAAAACTCGGTGGCTTTGACCGATGCCGGATAGTCGAGCGAGTAATGCAGTCCCACACTCTCTTTTTTAAATTGCGCCTGTTTGATGATCAAATAAGCCACGGCGATCATATTGCGCAATTCACACAATTCCTGACTCAGCGTAGAGGTCAAGTACAATTCTTCGGTCTCTTTAAATGTGATTTCCAACCTTCTTTTGGCCCGTTCCAACCGCAAATCCGAGCGTACGATTCCGACGTAATTGCTCATGATTTGCTGCATCTCTTTGTAATTCTGCGTGATCAGTACCATTTCTTCCGGATGCGAGGTTCCTTCGTAATCCCACTCCGGAATATTTCGCTCCAGCCTTCCCTGGTCCAGGCGTTTGACGACGTGTTTGGCTGCTTGGTCGGCATACACGATAGCCTCTATCAAGGAATTGGAAGCCAATCGATTGGCTCCGTGCAATCCGGTGCAGGATGTTTCCCCCAGCGCGTAGAGATTCCGGATGGAGGTTTGTCCGTTCAGATCGACCTTCACGCCGCCGCAGGAGTAATGTGCGGCCGGAACTACCGGAATCCACTCTTTGGTCAGATCGATACCGATCGATAGGCATTTTTGGTAGATATTCGGAAAGTGCGGAATGGTTTCCCGGGGATCTTTGTGGGTCACATCGAGGTACACGAAATCGTATCCGTGGGTTTTCATCTCATTATCGATGGCCCGGGCTGTCACATCGCGAGGAGCGATGGAACCCATCGGGTGGTATTTGTGCATGAATTCCCTCCCATCGGGTGTCCGCAGGATGGCCCCGTACCCCCTCATGGCCTCGGTAATCAGGTAAGAGGGGCGCTCTCCCGGATTATACAAAGAGGTCGGGTGGAATTGGATGTATTCCATATTTTCAATTTCCCCTTTGGCCCGGTGAACCATGGCAATTCCATCGCCGGTCGAGACGGCCGGATTGGTAGTGGTATGGTAAATGTTGCCGATTCCCCCGGCCGATAGAATGGTAAATTTGGCCAGCACGGTAAGCACCTGTTGGTTTTTTTTATCGAAAACATACGCCCCGTAACATTCCTTGTTTTTGGTCGATTTTCGCACCAGTTTGCCCAGATGGTGCTGCGTGAGTAAATCGACGGCAAAATGGTGCTCCAGCACTTCGATATTTTTATGCCGTTTTACCCGTTGCACCAGGCTGCGCTCGATTTCAAAACCGGTATTATCCTTGTGGTGCAAGATGCGGTGTTCGCTGTGTCCTCCCTCGCGGGCCAGTTCGTAGCGCCCCTCGGGGTCTTTGTCGAATTTGACTCCCCACTGCACCAGTTGACGGATTTGTTCCGGAGCGTGCGTGACCACCAGCCGCACCGCCCGTTCGTCGCACTCTCCGGCTCCGCAAACCAGCGTATCGTGAATGTGTTTTTCAAAGGTATCGGGCGGGTAGGTCACCGAGCAGATTCCCCCTTGTGCGTACAAGGTATTGCATTCGTTGATCTCGCTTTTGGTGACAATCAGCACCTTACCGTATTCGGCCATTTTAAGCCCGAAACTCAGACCGGCAATTCCGCTGCCGATTACCAGGAAATCCGTTTCTCGATTCATCGTAAAATAAAATTTTGCAGTTCCGAAGCCTTTCCCGAAAAGACATTCCGGTCCACTGCCGAAGTAACTCCGGTCAGTCTATGCGAGTCGGTATGCTGCCAGAACTGCCAGTCGATCTGAGGAATTCCGCTGTAATCGGCAATCCAGATGTGGAAGCTTTTTTCCGGAAATTCCCGTTGCAGGTAACTTCGATAGAAATGCGACGAGGAATAAATGATCGGCCAAACTCCATATTCCCGTTTGATCTCCGTACAAAAAGCCTTCACTTCCCGTACCATTTTTTCCGGATCCTCGAAAAATTTATGGGGTTCGACGTCCAATACGGGGATCAAATTCCCTTTTTCGAGGGCTGCGGTTCGGATAAAATGACGCGCTTGTTCCTTCCCCGAGGTGCGGTGTCCGAAAAAATGGTAGGCTCCCCAAAGGATTCCGTGACACTCCAGTTCCTGGCGGTGCTTGCGGTAGAGCGGGTCTTGAATGAGCGTGCCTTCCGTAGCTTTTAAAAAAACAAAATGCGGTTTGTCGCTTTGGCAAACCGTCTTCCAGTCAATGTGCTGTTGGTGCCGGGAAACATCGATTCCCCAAACGTCATAGGCGGATGCCGGTTTGGGTTCTTGGCAGGAGAAAACGATGCAGCTGCCGAGGACGGTCATGGCGATCCGAAAGAAACGGGTCATAGGAGATTATGCTGTTTGAATCCGCACAAAAATAGGCATAATTTCCCGAACGCTGTAGCTAAACAATGGGAAAGAGTCCTGGATGCGGCGGTTCAGGGAATAAACCGGTTGCCCGGTTCATAATCGGCAGGCAGCATATCTCCCACCCTTTTTTTGACATTGCTCCGGTAATGACCACCCGATCGATCGGTCCGAAATTGCCGAAGGCATCGATCAGGAAAGTGGAATCCAAAAAATAAATATCCGAGCGGCTGCTTCGGGTCTGCAGGTCGTTGCCCCGGTCGGAAAAATGATACCGGATAGTGAGTTGCGCGTAGACCCGCTCCGGTGTTTCTTCTCCGGCATAGCTGCGCAGAACCGGCTCTCGCTCGATGGTCAGCACTTTGAGTGAAAGCGAGTCCCGTAAAGAGAAACCCGATTCACGGATATCCTCTATGATCTGCAGGGGAGCAGACCGATAAGCGGTCACCGATACCGCATGCTTGCTTGCCGCTGAACCTGTCACTGATTCCAACGGGAAACGGAGCGCTTGCATCGGATTCAAACCGACCAGAAAACGGGATAACCGCACGTTGTTTACCCGCAATG
>JAJQAW010000172.1 GCA_021203585.1 Rikenellaceae bacterium | reverse complement strand
CGGGTCAGGTCGGCGATGGAACCTAAGTTTTTTTCCAGTTTGACACGTTGGCGTGCGATCTGGAGTTTTTCGCGTTTTGAAAAATTGTCGAAAGTTCCGTCATTGGTCATCTTGTCGATGGTGGTCATTTTTTTGACGGCTTTCCGTATGGTGGGGAAGTTGGTCAACATTCCACCCGGCCAACGTTCGGTTACGTAAGGCATATTTACCGCTGCTACTTTCTCGGCAACGATATCTTTAGCCTGTTTTTTAGTCGCAACGAACAGAATGCGGCGACCTAATTTGGCAATCTGTTTCAACGCGGCCGAAGCTTCGTCGAGTTTTACCACAGTTTTGTGCAGGTCGATGATGTGAATCCCGTTCTTCTCCATAAAGATGTACGGAGCCATTTTGGGATTCCATTTGCGTTTGAGGTGGCCGAAGTGTACACCTGCGTCTAACAACTGATTAAAATCTGTTCTTGGCATTTTTTTACCTTTAATTTCTTTGATTAACTCTTTCGTCAACAATCCGGTAGCATACGGATATGGTCCGGACGGTTTTTCCGCAACCGGGCAACATCACGGGTAGTGCTCTCCAGGCCCTCACGGCCTCCAAACAGTCCCCGACGTTTAAAACCCAAGTTGTGCAAATAGCCTTTACAGGATTAACGCTTGCTGAACTGGAATTTTTTCCGCGCTCCGGGTTGTCCCGGTTTCTTACGCTCAACCACACGCGAATCACGGGTCATAAATCCGTTCTTTTTCAGAACCGGACGCATCTCCTCATCGATTGCGCACAGCGCACGGGCGATGCCCAAACGGGCCGCCTCGGCTTGTCCTTTGATGCCACCGCCATCGAGGTTGATGGTAATGTCGTACGAACCCAGGTTGTCAGTCACCAACAGCGGTTGCTTTACCACGTATTGGAGAATTTCCAACGGGAAGTACGATTCCAAAGGACGGTTGTTGATCGTAATGTCACCTTGTCCGGATTTCACGTAAACTCTGGCTACGGCAGCTTTCCTGCGGCCTACGGTGTTTACCACTTCCATACTTTCTACTTAAGGTCGTTAAAATTCAATGTCTTAGGCGTCTGCGCGGCGTGCGTGTGCTCAGAGCCGACAAAAACCCGCAAATTGGTCAACAGCTTCGAACCCAAACGGTTCTTGGGCAACATACCCTTTACTGCTTTCATGATGATAAACTCGGGTTGTTTAGCCAGGTAGTCAACCGGCGGCGTGTGCCGCTGACCTCCCGGGTAACCCGAATGGCGAACGTACATCTTATCCGTCCACTTGTTGCCGGTGAAACGGACTTTCTCGCAGTTTACGATGATCACATTGTCACCGCAATCCACGTGAGGAGTGTAGTTCGCTTTGTTTTTGCCACGCAGGATTTTCGCAACCTGCGATGCCAAACGTCCCACCGGTACGTTCGTAGCATCGATCAGAACCCATTCTTTCTGAACCGTTGCTGCGTTCGCGGAGATGGTCTTGTAGCTTAATGACTCCACTTTTTTTACGTTTAATGTTAATACTTAATTGTTTGTGATCCTTAAACCTGCAATAACGGGCTTGCAAAGATAGGGATTATTTATTAATTTACAAACTCTTCCGTGTGGTTATCTCGCTTTTCCGCCGGACATTATACCCTCCTATACTTTTCTGGGTGAGAAATTTACTGCATCCCAGGAGACCGCCCGTGGCGGGAGACCGGAGAGCCGGCAAGGCGGGCATCAATCCAGGTAAGTCTACCGGCAGGCTCGATGGGGATAAACCGGAAATGGGGTACTTAAGAAGGGCCGGCAACCGCAAAGGTTCGATCTGCGCAGTGGGTTCCCGGGAGAAGGGCCATCTGTTCCGGTGAGCCGTCCGTGCTCCGCGCCCGTTTAAAATAGAGAGGCAATGATATAGTAGATCATTACGATATTCAGCGTCAATTTGGCGCCTGTACCTAACAAGAAAGCCAGAAAAGAGGATAATTCCACTCGTAGTGCTTTGGATTTGTTCCGTTTATCAAAAATCAATTCACCGATTAAGGCTCCGAAAAAAGAACCGAAAACCAACCCCAACGGCGGAAAAAAATCATGCCCGCGATCATTCCGGCCAGGGAACCGCGGGCAGCGTATTTCGAACCTCCGAATTTTTTGGTCATCCATACCGGTAAAATATTATCTATCAGGGTAACCATAACTGTAAGAAACAAAAAAAATAACAGGAAATCCGTGCTGTAGTGGGTGAAGCGGGTGAAATGCAGGATCAACATACCGATATAGGTAAAAGGCGGCCCCGGAAGAATCGGTACCACGGCTCCTAACAAACCGATTAATATAAAAATAATGGCTACAGCGACCAATAAAACATCCAACATACAATCCGTCTTCAGGTGTACGGCAAAGATAACAAAACTAATGTTTATGGTTTGCCGGACGGTTGCTGTTCGATGTTTTTTAGAAGTTGCCCGGCTGGCGGGAGGGAATTTTTCTGGTGTGGAATACCATCATTCCGTTCGCAGACCGGGAAGAGCAGGGCGTACCTTCATGCAGCCCTAATAACTCTGTATGCAACGGTTGCAGGTCTCTTTATGGCTCCGTAGATGCCCCTGCTCGAAGAATTCTCTTGAACAGGAAGCTCGAATAAATTTAATTCAGCACCTCGTAGTGAAACGGTGATACCATCCGCCTGAAGGGGTGCCAAGGAACTCATTCCTTGGAGACAACCGCCATATAAAATATGATTTTCGAAAGTCTTCCCCTTAAAATTGCTGCCAATAATGCCAAGAGATCGGAAGCCGGCTAAAATACTCTCGAAAAAAATCTTCCTGCCGTGAAAATTCTCCGAAAGTCCTATCCATCTATAAAGCGGCTTGATGCATGACTATCGAAAGGGAGGGGAATCCTATCTCCCTTGGGAAGCATTGCGGGAATATTGTCCCCACCCCTACAAAAAAAGAGGCCCTCATTTCTGAAGGCCTCTTGAAGTGGCGGCTACCTACTC
>JAJQAW010000117.1 GCA_021203585.1 Rikenellaceae bacterium | reverse complement strand
GAGCTGGGCTGAACCGGATTTTGTGACCCCATCAGGCTCTCCTGCACCTCCTTATAATGACGGCGTTCCCCGCTGGTCAATTCCGCCTCATGGCCGTTCAGGGTGGATAATTTCGGGGTAGATTGTATCTCGATTTCGCCGTTGGCTTCCATCAACTTCAAGCTGGCGTAGAAATTGGGATTGACTTTTTCCAGGTTGATCGACCCGAAACCGTTAAAACTATTGATCAAGCTATTGATGGCTTTCGATTCCAGTTCCAGATGGATTCCTTCGCCCCATAACGATCCGGTGGTCGATACCGGTCCTTCGCCGATGGAAACACTGACCCCTTGCTCGTTTTTACGGCTTTTGGCGGCGTCCACGATCAAGACTTCGATGGTGACCAGCGGAACCGTTTTGTCTACCGACCGGATAAAACTTTCCACGTGGCCCACTTTGCGCTGGTCACCGCTGAGCACCAAGCTATTTAAATCGGCAAAAGAGTCCACGGCTACTCCCTGTTTTAAATCCGGCGGTATTACGGAAACGAGCTGATTTACCGTCCGGTTCTCCAACGGAATGACCCGCACGGAGGCCAGCACTTCCTCCCGGCTGGCGCCGAACATATAAATACCTTCTTCTTCATAATAAGAAAAGGGCGTTCCGGTAAAAAGAACTTTCAATAAGGTATGTAATTCCACCGATTTGAGAGAGAGACTGGTTTGTCCCTCCACGGGGGAAATAAAATAATAATTCAATTCCATGCGTTCACACAGGGTACACAGGATATCGTAAATACTACCCTGTTGGATTTGTGTGGTGATCCGGCCTTGGGCATCGATTTCCAATTGATCTTCTGTGATTTCACTGCGGATGAGCCAGTCGGCCGAGGCGCCGCCCTCCTGCCGGACCGGCAGCGGATCGAACTGCCAAAGGTTGGAATTCTCTTTTTTCGCGCTCATCCCGTTGTTTTGGGCCAGGGACCGGACAGCCGCCTCTGTGGGCATCCGTACGGCGTACCCCGATACCGGGTGATAGGTCAGTTCCGCCGGAAAGACGATGTTGATTCCGGATTGATCGGCCAGCATTTTTACCACTTCCGAGAGCGGGGTCTGCCGGAATTGATAGCTGATCGAGGGACCCACCGGATGAAAGTCGATCCGGGGCTGAGGAACATCCGGCAAAGGCGGAGCATAAGGAAAAACGGAGACGATATTGCCGGCCACTTCCACATCCAGGTTGTAATCCCGGCATAGGGAGAAAAGCAGGTCGGTAATTTTCACCCGGCTGAGGTTGCTGTTCACCAGGAGTGAATGATCTCCGTGGTAATTGATACTGACTTCACTGGCTTTGGCTACATGGCGCAGTAGCTCTCCGAGCGGCATATTAGCCACCGAAAGGTCGATTTTCGAGAGGTAGGCCGTATCGGCGATCACGGCCAGTTTCAGCTTCGCCCGAAGCTCCTCCAGACGGTTCTCTTGAGCCTGCACACCGGTAGAACCCCAGGACAGGAAAAACAACAGGCAAAAAACAATGGACGGTCTCATGGGGATTTATTGTATCTGGGGTAATAATTCTTCGAGGGAGGTGAGTTCCTCGGAAAATAACTGCATGGCGGATTCTTGCAAGGTCACGATCCCACGCGCTTGCAACAGCCGATCGATATCGTCCCGGCGCTGGCGGACGGCTTCGGATAATTCCGCATCCATCGGAATGACTTCGTAAATCGCTTTCCGCCCCTTATAGCCGGTATAGTAGCACTCCCCGCACCCCACGGGACGGTAATACGGCAAGACGGCAAACTCCCGGCCCAGCAGCGCCTCGGCTTCTCGATCCGCCGGCATCTCTTCCTTGCAATGGGGGCAGAGAAGTCTGAGCAACCGTTGAGCCACGCACAAGATGAGCGTATTGGAAATCAAGTAGGGATGGGCTCCCATGTCTACCAGCCGGGAAACACTTCCCCAGGCGCTATTGGTATGTAGGGTTGAAAAGATCAGGTGACCTGTCAGCGAGCTGCGGATCGCCATCTGAGCCGTGTCAGCATCCCGGATCTCCCCCAGCATAATGATGTCCGGGTCCTGGCGTAAAAAGGTCCGCAGCGCACTGCCGAAAGTCAGCCCGATCTCTTCTTTTAATTGTACCTGATTGACCCCTTCCAGGGTATATTCGACCGGATCCTCGATCGTAAGGATGTTGCCGGTTTCCTGATTGAGCATTCGCAGGGTGGCGTACAGGGTGGTGCTTTTTTCGGATCTGGTCGGTCCGCTGATCAGCGCCAGGTCATGCGGTTTGCGTACGGCTTGCCGATAATCGTGCAATTGCTTTTCCGAAAAACCCAGGTTTTTCAATTCCAGCAATTCGACGTGTCGGGTGAGCAGCCGTAAAACCACTTTTTCACCATAAATGGTCGGCAGGCAGGATACCCGTACATCGAATCGATCCGCCTGCGAGCGGTAAAATATACGGCCGTCTTGCGGAAGCCGTTTTTCGGAGATATCCAGATCGGCCAGAATTTTAATCTGGTTGACAATGGCCGGATAATGTTGTTTTTCGATCACATACCGTTCGATCAACCGTCCGTCCATCCGAAAACGAACGCGGCACCGGGCCTCGTAGCATTCGAAATGGATATCGCTGGCGTAGCTGCGGAAGGCTTCCTCGATCAGCAGGTGTACAAAGCGATCTCCCGAAGCGGCGAGCAAACGGACGGCCTGTGCCTGCCGGTCCTGGCGGTAATAGTGCCCCAACAGTTTCGCCAATTCCGATTCGGGGAGCGGTTCGATCCGAATCCGCTGGCCGGTAATCACTTCGATTTCGGACAGAAAATCAGGGGAATCGTTGCCGGGCAAACCGTAACAATACAAAGTTCCGTTGTCCGTGCGGAACGGTACGATCCGGTATTCCCAGGCATGAGCCGCATGGAGCCACTGAAGGATCTCGGTGGGAATTTTGGTTATTTCATCCATAATGATAAAGAAATGTAGAGCATAAAACAGCCGC
>JAJQAW010000032.1:2115-2993 GCA_021203585.1 Rikenellaceae bacterium | reverse complement strand
GCCCTGGGTATTCTGGTCGGCTTGTGGATTTTTGCCCGGAAAGCGAAATTGCCCTATATGTGGGGGTTGGACCGGATTTCGATCGCTGTACCCATCGGCGGCGCAGCCATCCGCATCGGGAATCTGATGAATTCCGAAATTTACGGCGGTCCGACCGACTTGCCGTGGGGATTTATTTTCGTCCGCGACGGACAGACCGTTCCGATGCACCCCACTCAAATTTACGAAGCGTTGGCCTACCTGGCGTTGTTTATAGTGATGTGGTACCTGTACTTTCAAAAGGACGCAGCCCGCAAACAACCGGGACTCATGATCGGGGTGATGCTCGTGTGGTTATTTACCGCCCGGTTCTTGATCGAATACGTAAAATGGAATCAGGTAGCATTCGAGGATTCCATGCTCCTGAATATGGGTCAGATTCTGAGTATTCCGTTTATTTTGGCCGGCCTGGCGCTCATCGTGTGGAGTTTTGTGAACCGGCAAAGACATCCTGACCCGGTGGATCCGGTACAGCACAGTTTTTTTTATTATAAAAATCAGCCCAAACCGAAAAGTCGGAAGAAATAAACGATGGAAGTTTTTGCCCAGACGTTATTCAATGAGTTAGCGCGAAGAAAGCGGGTCGTTCTTCCGGGATTGGGTACCTTCACGGTGCAGGTACGACCTTTGAAAGAAGACCCGGGCGGGAAGATTCCGGTTCCTTTTGCCGAAGTGAGTTTTACTTCGGTCGAAGAAGAAGGGGAAACCTTGCCCGAAATCGCGGAGCGTATGTCGGGAATCCCTTTACGGGATATTCAAGCTCGATACCATCGTTGGGCGGCTCCCCTCCGGTCGGACTCCCGGCAGGGTTCTTTCAGCATACCGGAGGTGGTTACGGT
>JAJQAW010000032.1:0-2105 GCA_021203585.1 Rikenellaceae bacterium | reverse complement strand
GTGACCCGACTGACTTCGGGAAATTATGAGGTATATCCGCAGCCGAAATTAATCCGATTACTGCAGCCCCTCGGACGGCAGAGCCTTGAAATTCCGGTCATCGATCCCTCGGTTCGGAAGACGGAGGCTCGAAAAATCCCGGAATCCGGGAACCGGACCGCACCGGCAGCCGAGCGAAAAATTCGGCATTTACGCACGGTGTGGGGATGGTTGGCCGCCGGATGCGGAGTGGTTCTCCTAGGAACGGGGTATTGGGCTTTCGGTCACCGGTGGTTCGGACCAGGATCGAACGGTGCCCATCCCCTGGAGATTTTACCGGAAACACCTCCGGCCGGAACCCCGGCTTCCGAATTATCCTCCGCCGGTGGACCAGATTCGGAGATATTGCCGGCTGCCGACCCTCGGGAAAATGCATCGGAAGCCGGCGCAACGGAAACGGCTACGGCCCTGGAAATCGGCGGAGATAGAAAGGGAGTGCTTCCCGAAGATCATACCGGAGAGGTCTACCACATCATTACCGGCGTTTTCAGCACCCGGGAAAATGCCGAACGGTTTGTTCGGGAAAACCGATTCGAACCCGAAAAAACCACGATTATTCCTACGGTCAACGGCCAATTTATGGTCAGCGTGGGACGATACGCGGATAAAACCTCGGCCGATACCGCAAATTCCCGCTGGCAACAGAGTCAGCCGCAGGCCTGGGTATCCAAGCGTCGCAGATAACCGTCGGGAGAGTTTCAGCCAAAAAAATCCTGTGCTCCGGCACAGGATTTTTTTGGATCTCCCCGAAACAGGACTTCCGGAGCATTGCCCGAGCAGGCATGGCGATCCCGGAACCGGTCCGGATTTCGATTCGGGTCTCTACTCCACCTCGATTAAATTCCCGTGGCGAACGGCCAGTTTTTTCTGAACGTGGTCCATATCCCGCTCAACGGTAAGGATTCCGTGGCGCAGGACTTTTCGATCCCGGTCGATGGTATAATCGTACGGCAGGTCATAACCCGATATGGCCCCTACCCGATCCCCTGCCAATTGGCACACGTAGATGGTCTCGTTTTCATACACAAAAATCACGAGCTCCTCCTCCCCGTCGTCGTCCACATCCCCGATCTCGGCGTGATAGATGCGGTAATCGTGTGTTTGTTGAAATTGCCGGGTGAGGTTGCGGATGCGGAAATAAGTCAATCCGGTAGCCGCCCCCGTTTCTTCCAGTTTTTCTCCGTCGTAGAGATAGACAAAATCTTCTCCCGGAATCAGAATCTCTGTTCCCGCCGGATTATAACTGAGAAGGGCCGTGTTGAAATGGAAAGAAGTTTTTCCCTTCTCCCGGTAAATATCCAGTACCGGCGATAAACAGCCGTAATGTTCATCGTCGTCCGCCCGGTTGAAAGTGACCAGGTTCAGAAATTCCGGGACTTGAGAAAAAGTACCGTTTTCAATTTTATACACCATACTGCCGAAAAAGGAACCGTAGTTAAACCCCATATCCAGTACCAGAAAAACCGGCCCGTCTGTTTGGGTATCCCGAAATGCGGTCAGGTAGTAACAGTTGTAGCTATTGTTTTCCTCATCCAGGGTATTTCGGAATACTTCCCGGCCGGTATCGTCCAGCACGATCGTGCGGTCCCCGGTCACCACCAGTTGAAAACCTTCTACCACGTAGCTTCTTACGATGTCCTGCCGGCTGTATCCTTCTACCGTTATTCCCAAATCCTTACTGCGCAGGCAAACGGCTACGTAATCTCCCGCCTCCCGGTAATCGTCTTCCGGCTCTTCGAAATCCTCGACCGGGTAGATGCTTCCGGTATTCCGGTTCTCCATATCCACCGGTGCATCCTCCGGTTCGTCGTAGTAGTTATGGTCGCGGGTCATGGACAGCATTTCGACCTCATAGATTACCGCCGAATAGGGAGCGACTTGGCGCGTTCCTTCTTCCCCTAATGCCAAATGCCAGGGCAAGTAAAAGATGAACCGGGCTCCGGGGGACATCCATTGCGTTCCTTCTTCCAAACCGCTGTTGAGCGATGCCGGATAAGTACTGCTGCGGCTATCTTCTTCGAACACGCTGCCGTCGAGATTTTTTCCCACCACCGAAATAACCATAT
>JAJQAW010000190.1 GCA_021203585.1 Rikenellaceae bacterium | reverse complement strand
CGCGTGCAGAGCAAACGGTTTTACGCGGACGGAGATGCCCGCAGTTTCGAGTTGTTTAATCTCTCCACCACGCACACCTTCCGGCCCTTCCGCGGTTTCGAATGCGATTGGGGACTGGGAGTAGAGAATCTGCTGGATTTTGTGGATAACCGCCCATTCGGGGTCAATTACGCTACTCTCTCCCCCGGACGGATGTTCTACACGTCGCTATCGATCCGATTCGGTAAGTAATGCGATTCAAAGGATCGCCCAAAAGTTTTTGGGGCGCCTTTTTTCAAAAAGGCACAGTTCCAGCCGGTATATAAGGTATTTATTTTAAAAAAGATGAAAAAATTATCCTTCCTGACTCTGTTGCTACTCCTGGCAGGGAAATTATCAGCCCACGGTGGTGGTAACATCGTACATTCCGATATCATGTCTACGATGGGCCCAGGCGATAAACTGGCCGTGCTGATGGTCCATTTCGGCACCACCCATGCCGATACCCGGACCGTTACGATCGACGCCCTCAACGAGCTGGCCCGGCAGAACTTCCCGGATACCGAACTGCGCGAGGCATACACTTCCCGGATCGTGATCCGCCGGTTAGGCGAGCAGGGCATGATCCGCCATAATCCGTCGGATGCCTTAAAGCAGTTGCAGGCGGACGGTTTTACGCACATCCTGATCCAACCTTCCACGGTGATCGACGGGGTGGAGATGGAGTCGCTCCACCACGATGCGGCCGCTTTGTCGGGATTGTTTAAAGAAATACGGGTGGGCAACCCGCTTTTATACACGCCGGAAGATTATGAAGCGGTGATCGACGCACTGACCGCCGGCACGGATACCCAAACCGCTTACGTATGGGTAGGTCACGGTACCTACGACTCATCGACCGCCCAATATACGATGCTCGACTACATGCTCCGAAGCAAAGGTTACCGGAATTTCTTCATCGGAACGATCGAAGGATTTCCGGCGCAGGAAGATGTACTGGCACAATTGGCCGATTCCGGTTTCACTCACGTGCAGCTGGTTCCGTTTATGTTCGTGGCCGGGGAGCATGCCAAAAACGATATCGCCCAAGAATGGAAAGCGGCGTTCGAAGAGGCCGGATACCGGGTAAGTGTCCGGATGGAGGAATTGGGTGAAAACGAAGCCGTGCGCCGGGTGTATCTTTCGCACCTGAAATTCCTGCTCGGTCATAAAAAAATCGGTATCATGGAGAAAAAGTCCCGGTACGCGCAAGGCGGGGATCGGGATCACCACGACGATCATTAACCGGACGGTTTAATACCGAATTTTATTGGTTGTTATTGAATTCTACCGGGGAAAATAGCCCGGTATTGACGATGTATTGTCCGGATTTATCGACCCTGCGGTTTTTTAGCGATGGGTATAATTCGTGGATATAAACGGTTCCGGTAGTGTGCTCCGGAAATTGACTAATCCCGAATTTAAAGGATATGGTATAGAAATCTGTGGATCAACCTGCACAAGGTGACGGGTATTGTCCTGAGTCTGCTTTTTTTGATGTGGTTCTTATCCGGCATCGTGATGATTCATCATAGTTTTCCGCGCGTTTCACAGCAGGATCGAATGCAGGCTCAGCAGCCGCTCCGGGGAACCCTTCCGGATCTGCAAACCATTTTGTCTGTCGTTCCGGATTCCGTCCGACTCCAATCCCTGCGGGTGGAAATGTTCCTGGATACACCGGTCGCAGAGCTCCAGGGCCGGGATTATCTGCAAACCGTAACTCTCGATACGTTTGAACCGCTGGCCAGTCCGCCGGATTTCGCCGTGATCGACCGGCTGGCCCGTGCGTGGTGCTCCGCGTCGGTTCTGCGTGTGGAACCCCTGCATAAACTCGACCAATGGATTCCGTTCGGACGAAACCGGGAAGAACTGCCGGTTTATAAATACTTCTTTGACGATCCGCAGCAGCATCAACTCTATATCTCATCCCGCAGCGGCAGGGTGCTTCAGTTTACCGATAAACAGCAACGTTTCTGGGCCTGGCTCGGTGCGATTCCCCATTGGGTGTATTTCACCTCCCTGCGCCAGCACCAGGCCGCCTGGAGCAATTTCGTAAAATAGACCTCCGGAGCAGGGTGCATCCTGGTGCTGACCGGTATCGCATTGGGCATATACCGCTCCTGGAAAAACAGGGGAAAGGGAATTTCCCCGTACCGGAAACGGTGGTTCAGGTGGCATCATTTATCCGGTCTGGTCTTCGGTTTGTTCGCGCTCACCTTCGCCTTCAGCGGGCTGATGTCCATGAGGGGACTTCCCCGGTAGATGACTAAAACACCGGCTGTCGAAGAACGGGCTTCCCGCCCGCGCGGGGGACTTCAGCAGGTACTGCTTCCGGGAGATAGCTTCCAACTGGATTACCGGGAGGTGATCGCCGCTTTTGGGACCGTGAAAAGTATCCGCTGGGCTGTGTGGGAGACGTATCCTTACTACGAAGTGTTTACTGATGAAAAAACGGTAAATCTGGATGCCTCTGTCAGGGAAGGATTCCGGGAATTCAGGCTGGACGAGGAGATGATCCGTCAGTCCGTGCGTGAAGCATACGGGCTGGAAGCTGTTTTCTCGGTGGAACTGATCCGTGAATACGATACCGATTATTTCGCGTTGCCCCGGAAGAACTTACCGCTGCCCGTTTACCGGGTGATCCTTCAGGACGGACTGAATACCCGCTATTACTACAACCCGGAAACGCTCTCCCGGCAGCAGGTGGACGACAACAGCCGCCTGCGCCGGTTCCTGTACCGGGGACTGCACAGCCTGCACATCAAATTCCTGACCGACCGACCGGTGTTGTGGAATATCGTGATGTATACCCTGCTGATCGGAGGGACCTTTCTTTCGCTGACCGGCGTGGTGCTCTCCTTCCGCTGGTGGCTGCGGAAAATCCGGAAACTTTTTCGGATACAGATCCGAAGTAAAAATCTTTAAATAAATGAAAATGAAAAAATGTTTACTTTCTGTGGCCTCGGCTCTGTTTTTTATG
>JAJQAW010000001.1 GCA_021203585.1 Rikenellaceae bacterium | reverse complement strand
GTATTGAATCTTATACCGTTCCCTTTCCAGGAACTCAAAAAATTCATTCAATCCGTGAAAATATTTATTGCCCTTCCAGAGCAATTTCTTCTGCTCGGGGGAGAGATCGTAAAAGGGCCGGTGAATGGGGAAATCGAATTTCGAAGCGTGGCGGATCAGTTGCTCTTTCCATTGCTTCATCGTATCCCCGCGCCAACAGGCGATAGCATCGTCGTAAATGCTTTTGGATTTGACCGGAACCACCAAATCCTCATCGATTCCAATTACTTTTCCATAGCCTTCGCAACGCGGACAGGCGCCGATCGGATTATTGAAACTAAACATCTGTTCGTTAGGCTGGTCGAAAACGATGCCGTCCATTTCGAACCTGCTGTTGAAATCACAATCGATCCATTGTTCCCGATCGTTCCGGTAAGATACTCGGCAGATCCCTTCTCCAAATTGAAATGCCGTCTGGACCGATTCGGAAAAACGGTTCGCAGTTTCTTCATCTTTGGAAATCCGGCCTCTGTCGATTAAAATCTGTAGATCCGTAGCGGCATATTTGTCGATTTCCGGAAGAACGTCTTCAATAAACCGTGCTTGGCCGTCTACCCATACGCGCTGCAAACCGTCTTTAACCAGCAGAGTCAATTTTTCGATCAGACCCTGATTCGGCAACAATACCAAAGGAGCCAAAACCATCATCCGGCTATCCTCCGGCAAACTGAGCAGATAATAGACCACATCGTCCACACTGTGCGCCCGGACTTCCCGCCCGGAAACGGGAGAAAAGGTGTGACCGATCCGCGCGAAAAGGAGTTTCAGGTAATCGTAAATTTCCGTAGTGGTTCCCACAGTGGACCGCGAGTTTCGGGTATTGACTTTTTGTTCGATGGCAATAGCCGGAGCGATCCCCGTAATGAAGTCCACATCGGGTTTATTGATTTTACCCAAAAACTGACGGGCATAGGCCGAGAGACTTTCCACATACCGGCGTTGTCCTTCTGCGAATATGGTATCGAAAGCCAAGGTCGATTTCCCGGAACCCGATAAACCGGTGATTACCACCAATTGATTATGCGGAATTTTGACTTCGATATTTTTGAGGTTATGGACGCGGGCGCCCTTGACATGTATATAATGGTCCGTATCGGTATTCATCGGTTTGTTTTCGTGTTAATTGGCAAAGATAGCGCTTTTTCTCTGATTGGCATGACCTAATATAAACGTCATCTTAGCTGCATTTGTTGTTAAAAGCGCAAAATCCGCACCGAAAGCCCGGACACGGCTTGCGCCGTAAGCCGGTTTGGGTTATCTTTGCATCTTAATTCAAAAACCAAAGAAAACACTATAATGGCATTGCAATGTGGTATCGTCGGGTTGCCCAACGTGGGAAAATCGACTCTTTTCAATTGCCTCTCCAGCGCACGGGCGCAGGCGGCAAACTTCCCTTTCTGTACCATCGAGCCGAACGTCGGCGTGATTACCGTTCCGGATGAACGGTTGATCAACCTGGCTTCGATCGACAATCCGAAGAAAATCATTCCGACCACCATTGAAATCGTGGATATAGCCGGATTGGTCAAAGGCGCTTCGAAAGGGGAGGGTTTAGGCAATAAATTTCTGGGAAATATCCGTGAAACCGACGCCATTATCCATGTCTTGCGCTGCTTCGACAACGGTAACATCACGCACGTGGACGGTACGATCGATCCGGTACGGGATAAAGAAATCATCGATACCGAATTGCAATTGAAAGATCTCGAAACCGTAGAAAGCCGGATGGCACGGGTACAGAAGCAAGCCCAATCCGGTGGAGATAAAGCGGCTAAACGCCTGTACGATATACTGTTGCAATACAAAGAAGCGCTCATCCAGGGAAAATCGGCCCGGACGGTTGTGATCGACAACAAAGAGGATCAGAAACTGGTGTACGATTTGTATTTGTTGACCAATAAACCGGTACTCTACGTATGTAACGTAGACGAAGCCAGCGCGGTAAACAGCAATCAATATGTGGATGCTGTTCGCCAGGCAGTCCAGGACGAACAGGCGGAGATTTTGATCGTAGCCGCAGCCACTGAGGCCGACATTGCCGAACTGGAATCCTTCGAGGAACGTCAGATGTTTCTGGAAGAAGCCGGTCTGACCGAATCCGGGGTGAGCCGATTGATTCGCGCAGCCTATAAACTGTTAAATTTAGAAACCTATTTCACTACCGGAGTCCAGGAAACCCGCGCATGGACCTACACCAAAGGGACAAAAGCTCCTCAGGCGGCCGGCGTGATTCATACCGACTTTGAGAAAGGATTTATCCGTGCCGAAGTCATTAAATACGACAATTACGTGGAACTGGGTTCCGAAAAAGCATGCCGGGAAGCCGGTAAGATCGCTATCGAAGGGAAAGAATATGTGGTTCAGGATGGCGATATCATGCACTTTTTGTTTAACGTGTAAAAAGGATTATGAAAAACTCAAAAATACGCGTACGTTTCGCCCCGAGCCCTACCGGTCCGCTCCACATGGGCGGAGTGCGGACAGCTTTGTATAATTACCTGTTCGCCCGCCAGCACGAAGGAACCTTCATTTTGCGAATTGAAGATACGGATTCTCAACGCTTTGTTCCTGGAGCGGAATCCTACATCACCGAAGCCTTGGCCTGGTGCGGCATCCAGATCGATGAAGGGGTGGAGCAGGGGGGGCCGCATGCCTCGTACCGCCAAAGTGAACGCCGGGATATCTACCTTAAATACGCGTTGCAGTTAGTGGAATCCGGCCATGCCTATTATGCATTCGATACTCCGGAAGCACTTCAGCAAATCAGATCCCGATTCGAATCCGAAGGCCGGGTCTTCTCCTACAATTACCAGGTGAGAAACGAATTGGAAACCTCCTTATCCCTTTCGAAAGAGCAGGTAAAGGACCGAATCGAGCGGGGAGATCAATGGGGGATTCGCTTTAAAATGCCGGAAGACGAACAGGTGTGCATGTCCGATTTAATCCGCGGCGAGGTGTCGGTAAACACCTCTACCT
>JAJQAW010000058.1 GCA_021203585.1 Rikenellaceae bacterium | reverse complement strand
AATGTAACCGGCATACCGGTAATCCCGATAATAATCCGGCATAAGCAACAACAGCAAAGTAACGATGCCGAAAAGTATCATCGCCAGATCGATCCAAAGGGTTGTTTTCGTGCCGCTCATTTTCTTAAACGCTCTTTTGGGGCCTATTATTTTTTCCCAGGCAACCGCTTTCGGCCGCTTTATCGGCCAGGTAAGAAGACCGCACCATCGGACCGCTTGCTACATGGGCAAATCCCCGGCGCAGAGCTTCCTCTTTGTATCGGTCAAAGCGGCCGGGATGGAGGTATTCCGCTACCGGAAGATGCGCAGCAGTCGGTTGCAGGTATTGACCGAGGGTCAGAATCCGGCAACCGGCTTGCGCCAGATCATCCAGGGTGGTTAATATTTCTCTTTCCGATTCTCCGAGACCCAGCATCAGCCCGCTCTTGACCGGAATCCCGCTCCGAGCGATATGGCGAATCACCTCCAGACTGGTTCGGTATCCCGCTTTGCTTCGTACTTGTGCGGTGAGCCGCTCGCCGGGGTCGCGGTTATGACCGATCACATCCGGCGCGCAAGCGAGAATCACATCCAACAGCCCGGCATCCCCGTTGAAATCAGGGATGAGCAATTCAATTTTCGTATCGGGATTTTGTTTTCGAATTTCCGAGACCACCTCGGCCCAATGACCGGCGCCTCCGTCCGGTAAGTCGTCACGATCGACAGAGGTTAACACACAATATCTCAACCCCATAACAGATACGGAGCGAGCGACCTTTACAGGTTCCTCAGGATCTATCGGTAACGGCCTGCCGGTCTTCGTGGCGCAAAATTTACAGGAACGGGTACAAATGTCCCCCAAGATCATAAACGTCGCCGTCCTGCGACTCCAACACTCGGCCTGATTCGGACATTTACCGCTGCTGCAAATCGTATGGAGCCCTTGAGCTCCTACTAATTTAGCTACCTCCGCAAATCCGCTGCCTCCGTGAAGTCTGATTTTTAGCCATTCTGGTTTTCGCGTTACCTTACCATAGGTTTTAGGCATTTATGTGTTTACTAATTTTTACAATTGGTGCAAATTTAATAAAAAGTTTCGTTATCGCACTATGGTTAAGGGAACTTATTGTCATAAAAAACGGGCCGAATGAAAAATTTCATCCGCCCCGTTTTTATTTCGGGCTTTTGGCCGGCCTCCTGGAAAGCCGGATCCGTATTTTCCTGCCGGAAGTTTCCCCCGGTTGTACGGCGGACCGGAATTTTTCAAACCCGGAAACCGTGCGTTTGGTTGTTCCGCTGGTCAGGAGTTATCGGAGAGACCGGGTCTATCCAGTGCTATCGAACACGGTATCCGGCCGCTTCGAAAACATCGATGATGGTGGGATAGGTGTTTTTCAGATACCGGTCCAATTGACCGGGATTAACCCATTCGATCGCCATAATATCCTCTTCCACCTGAGGGACGGGTGCGAGATTACCGGTATAAGCCATGGCGTACCAGCTTGTTTTTTTCATCACCCACTCTCCGTTGAGCTGGTAAAAATGGGAGGTCAGCAGCAACCGGGGACCCCGTTGTACGGGAGCAATGCCGGTCTCCTCTTCCACTTCGCGCACCGAACACTCCTCAATGCATTCGCCGTTCTCCAATTTTCCCTTGGGCAGATCCCAGCGGCGGTGACGGAAAATCATCAGAATTTCTCCCTTTGGGTTTGTTACCAGACCACCACCGGCTTGAATGGAGGGAAATGGATCCGTCACCGCCCGGTAGAGCGCTTCCACATCCGGACCGATGAGCACCAGTCGTTTGGTATTGTGAACTTTTTGTAGCAAATTTGTCTTTTCTATCGACCGGTCGCCCGGTACGGTGAAAATCACCTCTTCCGGATTGTATTTGGAAGCGTCGTTGTCGAGAATCACTACTCGGTCTGAAAAATATAATTTGTACATACACTATTATGTCAATCGAAAAAGAAATCGCTCGAAGCCTGCTGCAAATTAAGGCAATTAAACTCAATCCGGCAAACCCGTTCACCTGGGCCTCGGGTTGGCATTCGCCGATCTATTGCGACAACCGGAAGATTCTCTCTTATCCGACCGTGCGAAAACAGGTTTACCGGGCCTTTGCTCAAGTGATCGGCCAAAAATATCCAGAGGCTCAGTTGGTTGCCGGCGTGGCTACCGGAGCAATAGCCCACGGGGTATTAGCGGCCGAGGAGCTGGGAAAACCCTTTATTTACGTGCGTTCGGCACCCAAATCACACGGGCTCACCAATCAAGTGGAGGGAGAGTTCTCGCCCGGCTCGAAAGTTGTGGTGGTGGAGGATTTGGTATCCACGGGGGGAAGCAGTCTCCATGCGGTGGAAGCTTTGCGGGAAGCCGGGTGCGAGGTTTTAGGGATGGTAGCCATATTCACTTACGGCTTTGCGCAAGCCCAGGAAAATTTTGCGCGGAGCGGAGTGGCATTGGACACTTTATCGAATTACAGTGTGATGATCGATTTGGCCATGGAGCAGGGGCACGTGGAAGCTTCCGAGTTGGAGGCACTGAAAGAGTGGCGGCAAAATCCGGCGAACTGGAAAATTTAAACCCGGCACAACCGTTTTGGGAGTGCCTTCCGCCACCGAGGCTATGCAGCGAAGCGGGGTGGATGCTCGTTTCCGACTCAGCCCAGGCGCGAACTGTCCCCCGAGTGAGCGCGGAAACCAGCTCGCTTGAACCGAACCGGCCGAGCAGGAAGAAATCCCGAAGGAGAACCCGGAAAGGAGCCTCGAGGGGAAACCGCGGAAGGCACGCTTCGGGCGACTTTGCCTTCGGAGCTTCCCTTTCTCACCGCGGCCATTCAAGCAAGCTGGGAAGGGTTCGGTTGAGTGCCGGTTCTAACAGCCGCACCTCCAGCCGAGATCGACCCGGTAGGATGCCGGAGGCCATTCCTCCCGAGCGATTGGTGAAAACTGATAGTTTGCGCGCGCGCTCTCGGCTTGCGTTGTTTCTCCGGAGCATGGACCGAAATCGGCAAACGGCCTGCGCTTGGACCGATG
>JAJQAW010000149.1 GCA_021203585.1 Rikenellaceae bacterium | reverse complement strand
ATTATTCCCTTACCGCCCCTTCCAACGGACAATTGAGCTTCTCTTTCGTAGGGATGCGCACCCAAACCGTCCAGATATCCGGACGTACCCAAATCGATATTACGATGTTGAGCGATGCCCTGGGCATCGACGAGGTGATCGTAGTGGCTTACGGAACCGCTTCCAAAGCGGGATATACCGGTTCCGCTTCAACAGTAAACAAAGACCTGATCGCCCGTTCGCAGGTAAGCAACGTGACCCAATTGCTGCAAGGAAGCGCTTCCGGGGTACAGGTTATCTCTTCCTCGGGACAACCGGGATCGGAATCGAGCATCTACATCCGGGGTATCGGCTCCATAAGCGCTGAAACGCAACCGCTGTGGATCGTAGACGGCGCTCCGCTGGACGCCAATTCCAGCGCCCTGAATCCGGCAGATATCGAATCGCTGAACGTGCTCAAAGATGCGGCCGCGACTTCGCTGTACGGTTCGCGCGCGGCGAACGGTCTGGTGATCGTTACCACCAAGAAAGGACGCCAAAACGAGCAGGCCCGCATCGACGCCTCCTTCCGCTACGGGGTATCTTCCCGGGCACAAAAAGCGTACGACCGGCTGGGCACCAACGATTATTGGGAATTGTACTGGGAAACCTTGAGGAACGACGCCTTGGATAACGGATATTCTGCCATGGAAGCGGCTGAAATCGCTTCTCGGGATATCGTTTCAGCTCTGGAGATCAACCCCTACGGTCCGAACTTCCCGCAACCCGTCGGTACGGATGGAAAAATTGTCGAAGGCGCGGTGCCGCTCTGGAACGACGACTGGATCAAAGCTTACGAAAAAGGAGCCAAACGGATGGAAGCCCAGGTGGGTATCTCCGGCGGTAGCGCCAAATCCACCTATTATGTTTCTTTCAGCTACCTCGATCAGACCGGGATTTACCCCGGAGCCTCGTTCGAGCGCTACACCGGCCGGGTCAATCTGACCAATGAACTGAAACCCTGGCTGCGTTTGAACACCAGCATCAATCTCACCCATTCCTCTACCAACAATGCCGGAGACGGCGACTCGGATTCCAGAAATGCGCTGTTTACCGCCATGCTGATACCGAATTTCTATCCGGTATACGCACGGGACCTCAATACCGGGGAATACATTCTGGATGCGGACGGCAAAAAAATTCCGGACTACGGGGATGGTATCTATTCAACCAGAACGGGTAATGCTTCGGCCAACAGCAATCATATCGGAAATGCTAAATACGATTTTGATCGCAGCAACCGCGACGTGGCTTTGATCCGTACCACTCTGGAGGTCGATCTGTACCAGGGTCTCACCTACATCGGCAGCGCCAATATCGACTACAACATGCTCGGTTCGCACTCCTACGCCAATCCGGTTTACGGATCCAGCGCCTCGGGCAGCGTCACGAAATCCTTCGCCCGTACGATCGCCATGACATTCAATAACATCTTGAATTACCAGCGATCGTTCGATGAAATTCATAGTATGAAACTCATGGCCGGGCATGAATATTACGAGTACAACTGGACTAATGCTTCGGCCTCCCGGACCGGATTTCCTTCCCTGGGACTGGACGAGCCCAGCGCGGCCAGTACCGTTTCCGCCGGGTCGGGTTATTCCAACCAATATAAATTGCTGAGTTTCTTCGGAAATGCCGAATACAACTACGCACAAAAATATTTCTTCTCGGCTTCCATTCGTACCGACGGATCGTCCCGCTTTTACAAAGACAACCTTTGGGGTACCTTCTGGTCTGTGGGTGCGTCGTGGCGATTGAGCGAAGAGGACTTTATCCGTGAAATTCCTGAAATTTCGAAATTCACGATCCGCTCGAGCTACGGTGGCCAGGGGAATGACAATATCGGTGGTTATTACGCCTATATGGGCTTGTATGAAATCTATAACAACCTCGGGGAGTCCGGTTTCCGTACCTCTCAATTGCCCAGCTACAACCTGAAATGGGAGTCCCAGCTGAACTTCAACCTCGGGTTGGATCTCGGTTTCTGGAACAACCGGTTCACTTTGACGGCCGAATTTTTCAACCGGGAATCCAAGGATTTGCTCTTCGATGTTCCGATGGCTTACTCTACCGGTTATTCTTCCCGAAGCCAAAATATCGGAAAAATGCGGAACCGGGGTGTGGAATTCCAAATCAGTGGAACTCCGATTCAAACCACCGAATGGCTGTGGACCATCTGGGCCAATGCCACCCATTTTAAAAATAAAATCACTTCGATCCCTTCGCCTGTCATTACCACCAACCGGCTCCGCATCAAGGGTGGAAGCATGTATGACTTTTTCTTAGCCGAGTGAGCGGGTGTAGACCCGGCAACCGGTCTGGCTCAATGGTATAAAACCAATGAGACTACCCTTGAACGCGAAAAAACTTTCCTATACAACGAAGCCAGTACAACGGAATCCAGAATCATTGCCGGATCAGCCCTTCCCGATTTGAACGGAGGGTTTGGAACGGAACTCAGATGGAAAAATTTCGATTTGGGAGTGACATTCAATTATTCGATCGGAGGAAAGATCTACAACGGAGACCGAATCTTCATTATGGGAACCAGTGCCGGTAGAGCCAAGTCGAGCGAACAGTTAACCCGCTGGCAAAATCCGGGGGATATTACCGATTATCCACGGCTGCAAAGCGCTTATTCGGTATCTGCGTGGACAGGAGCCAGTACCCGGTGGCTGCACAACGCAAGTTACATGCGCTTGAAAAATCTATCTTTCAGTTATAGTATTCCCACAGAAATACTGAAAAAAGTGAAAATATCCGCTCTACGGGTTTCATTCCAAGCCGAAAACCTATTCACGGTATTCGGGGTACAGGGTCTGGATCCGGAACAATCGATTTCCGGGGTATCCAGTTACCGGTATCCGAATGAGAAAACATTCTCCTTCGGAGTAAATGTGTCTTTCTAAATTTTAAATGAAATCATTATTTATGAAAAAATTAATTCTTTATTTAAATATAGCCTTTTTGGCTCTTGCCTTTTCTTCCTGTGATCTGGATACAGA
>JAJQAW010000176.1 GCA_021203585.1 Rikenellaceae bacterium | reverse complement strand
GAACAGGTTCAAAAACAACATTCATTTTTTCTCACCGGTTTTCAGTTTCTTCCGATCCAACGGGCGGCTGTGGCCGGCGACGGCATCCTCCGCCTAGAAAGCGAACAGACCGAAAGACTCGTCAAATCGTACAACGACAGGCTCAAAGGGCTGGCCGTAGTAAAATTCGTACCCGCCTCGGGCGCGGCAAGCCGTATGTTCAAAGACATGTATGAGTTCGTAAACGACGGTAAAATTTCGGACGCGGTACGGGACGCGCTGGACCACCTCTCTAAGTTCGCCTTTTACGAGGCGTTGCAACAGTCGCTGCCCCCGAAGGCCGACGACCGTACGAAGGTGGAAAATATAGTCGAGGGAGCCTTAGGGTACGGTAAATCGCCCAAAGCCCTAATTCTGTTTCACCGCTATGCCGACGGCAGCCGGACAGCGCTGGAGGAACACCTGGTCGAAGGGGCTATGTACGCTCCTTCCGGCAATGGAACGGTACACATCCATTTCACCATCTCCCCCGAACATGAAGCCGGATTTCGGAAATTGGTGGAATCCGTGTTGCCGCAGTACGAAAAGAAATTCGGCATCAAATACGACATCAGCTATTCGCAGCAAAAACCCAAAACCGACACCCTCGCGGTCAATCCGGACAACCGGCCCTTCCGGGAAGCAGACGGCTCGCTGTTGTTCCGTCCGGGCGGTCACGGGGCGCTGCTGGAGAACCTAAACGACATCGATGCCGATGTGGTATACATCAAAACCATCGACAATGTGTGTCCCGACCGGATGAAACCGGATACGGTAACCTACAAAAAAGCCCTGGCCGGACTGTTGCTCGAATTGCAGGGCAAATGCTTTGACTTGCTCAAAAAAACGGAAAAAGGCGCCGACGAAAAAACGGTCAAAGAAATGGCCCATTTCGCTGCCCGCGACCTGGGCTGGAAACCTGCTGCGGATTTCGAAGGAAAAACCCTAGAGGAGAAAACATCCCTGCTGCGGGAGCTGCTCGATCGGCCCATCCGGGTGTGCGGCATGGTCAAAAACGAAGGGGAACCGGGAGGCGGTCCTTTCTGGGTAAAAAATGCCGATGGATCGCTGTCCCTGCAAATCGCCGAATCCTCGCAAATCTCGCCCGAACAGAAGCATCTGATGCGGGAAGCCACCCATTTCAACCCGGTAGACCTGGTCTGCGGGCTGCGCGGCTACACCGGCGCGAAATTCAACCTGCCGGATTATGTGGACCCGCAAACCGGTTTTATCTCGACCAAGTCCAAAGACGGACGGGAACTGAAAGCTCAGGAGCTTCCCGGACTGTGGAACGGGGCCATGGCCCACTGGAATACCATTTTCGTCGAAGTGCCGATTTCCACGTTCAGCCCGGTAAAAACGGTAAACGACCTGCTGCGCCCGCAACACCAATAGCCACAACGTAGTGCCCTTTGGCCAGCCTACCGGCAGAGCACTCACCCCCTCCGAAACTTAAAAAACAAAAAATATAAAAAAATACGAACGGTTATGCAAGACAAACTTCAACAACTGACGCAGAAACTCTACGAAGAGGGCCTGTCCAAAGGCCGCAGCGATGCGGACGAACTGGTCAGTAAGGCGCGGGAAGAAGCCCGCAATATTGTCAACGAAGCACGGTTAAAAGCCGAGTCCATCCTCCACGACGCGCAACGGTCGGCCGAGGAACTCCGGAAGAATACCGAAACCGAGGTAACCCTCGCTTCGCGGCAGACCATTGCCGCCCTGAAAGAAAGCATCCAACACTTGCTGGCCGTCCGCGACCTCTCCCCGGCCATCAAAAAAGCGGTCAACGACAGCTCTTTCCTACAGGAAATGATCCTGACCGTAGCCAAAAACTGGAACGGTACCGAACAAACCCGGACCGATCTGGACGTTATGCTTCCGGAATCCACCCAAAAGGCGGTCGTCGAAGCCATCCAAGCCGGATTGATCCAATCGCTCGGCGCAGGCATCGAAGTCAAACCGAACGCCCAGGTCAAATCCGGCTTCAAGGTAGCCCCGAAAGACGGAGGCTATTACATCAGCTTCACCGACGAGGATTTCGACGCCCTCTTCCGCGAATACCTGCGCCCGAAAGTGGCCAAATTGCTGTACGGGGATAATTAAAAACGGTAAAAAGAAAAAACATGGCTCGTAACTATTATTATCTGGTATCCGGTCTGCGGGAATACAACATCGACACCGACACCAAAGGTTTCGATGCACTGGCAATCCGTCGGGAGATATCGGAAGAACTGCAAACGAGCGACTGGCAATACCTGAGGGAACTGTACACGTTTTACGATGTGGCCAATATCATAGCCCTGTGGAACGGAAAAAACTCCTTCAACCCACTGGGCAACTACACTCGGGAACAACTGGAAGAAGAAATCAAACAACCGGAAAATCTTCCTCCCTACATCGCCGGTGTCATCCTGGCCTATAAAAACCGGATCAAAGAGGATAAACTGAACGAAATCGATGAGACCATCGATACCGATATCCCCTTCGATAAAACCCTCTGGACCCGTTTCTATCAGGAAACCTCCCGGTCCGGAAATAATTTTATTCGCCACTGGTACGACTTCGATAAACAACTCCGAAACATCAGCGCCGCCTATACCGCCCGGAAAATCGGACGAGAAATCGAACCGGAACTCATCGGACAAGACGATATCAACTCCGCACTGTCCCGAAACTCCTCCTCCGATTTCGGACTAAAAGCCGAAGTCGACTACATCGATCCACTCATCCAACTCCTGGATAATAAAAATATGGTCGAAAAAGAACGCCAACTCGACCTGCTAAGATGGTCCGTAGCCGACAACCTGACCGATTTCGACTACTTCAATATGAATAAAATCCTCGCCTATTGCGTAAAACTCAATATCATCCACCGCTGGATGAACCTGGATAAACAAATAGGCTACGAAATGTTCAGAAAACTCGTCGACGAACTCACCGGCCGCGAAATCGTTAGCCGCGCCGTCGATGCCGTCGAAGGACTGGATACCCGGGCTAAACGGGTCCGG
>JAJQAW010000076.1 GCA_021203585.1 Rikenellaceae bacterium | reverse complement strand
TTCCGATCGCCCCGCTCGGACACCGGGCTTGCAGTTCGTGGACCCGGGCAGTCGGTATGCCCGCCCGGATCACCGGACGTCCTCGGAAAGGTTTCGGTAAGCGTACCGCATCCAAATCCGGAAGGGTCTGTTGTCCATGCTGTAGCAGTACAGATATTTTATTGGTTATCATGCGGTTTGATTTCGTTGATTAAGGCCACGGTATGACAGGCCACTAACGCGGCCGTTTCGGTTCGCAGGCGACTGTTGCCCAGGGAGATTTCGCGGAACCCTTTTTCTCGGGCAGCCTGGATTTCCTGAGGAGAAAAATCCCCTTCCGGTCCGATCAGAATCAACGCCGGCTGGCCGGGTCGGAGCACATCCTGCAGCCGGGATTTCTCCGCTGCCGGCTGGCAATGAGCGATAAATTTATCGCCGGCCAGTTGTTTCCCCAGCAAATAGTCCAAGTCCGTGAGCGTGTCCAGGCGGGGTAGATAAGCCTTCAGGGATTGTTTCATGGCGCTTTCGATCACCTTTTTCCCTCGTTCCATTTTATACACCCGGCGTTCGGAACGGTCGCATTCGATCGGTATGATCCGGTCGATTCCGATTTCGGTCGCCTTTTCCAGAAACCATTCGAATCGATCGTTGTTTTTGGTCGGCGCTACGGCCAGGGTCAGGCGGTAGGGGAGTTTGCCGAATTCCGGAATCGTTTCAACGATCTGCACCTGGCACTTCTTCGGCGTTGCGGCAAGTATGCGCGCCGAGTGAAGGCTGCCCCGGCCGTCGGTGAGGTGGATCAGATCGCCTTCGACCAACCGCAACACGCGCACGCAATGTTTCGATTCCTCTTCGGAAAGGAAAAATCGAGTGGCCGTAATTTCAGGAGAATAAAAAAGTTGCATACCGCAAAAATAAGAAAAAGTGTCGGCAATCGGGAACAACCTTATTCTTTGACCGGCGGAAATTCAGGAAATTCTGACGGAAAGCGGAAGAAACCGCAGGAACTTAGCTCCCGCGGGCGGGGTTTGCGAGGGGTGTGCCGCAACGGCTTTGCTTCCGCGGAAGCATTCCGGCCGGAGATGCACTAAAAACTCCGCTGCCCGGGCAGCGGAGTTTCCTCTGTGGTAGGGGGATTTGCCCGGACCGGGCAAATGGTTGCCAGGGCGCGCGGTTATTTTCGTTTGCGGCTGTCGCGTTTGCTTTTGGATTCGAAATTCCGCAAAGGCCCGCGCCGTTCCCGTTCGGGCATTCTGCGTTCGCTGCGGGTATGGTTGCGCCCCCGTCTCTCGTTCCGTTTATCCTCACCGGCCGGAGCGTTTCCGTCGGTGGAAATTTCGGCCAACGGTTTATCTCCCCGGCTCAGACGGTTGAGTTTTTTGGTTACCATTTCCGCATCTTTGAACGGGACGGTGACAAAAGAAAAGCTATCCATTACCCGTACATCGTCGATTTTTTTGTCGTACAGGCCGGTCTCCCGTTTGAGCATTTCCACCAGTTTACCCGGAGTAAAACCGTCGAAGCGGCCGACGGCAATGAAAAGTCGGGCCGTACCCTTTCGGTCCACCGAGAAAGAGCGAATTTCCGGATAATTATCCTGTTCCAGGTCATTTTTAAAAGCCATTTTCAACAAGGCGGCCAAAGCGACGGCCGGATCGTACTCGGCAAGAATCTCGGAGGCCATGGAATGGTAGTTGTCTACCAACTGCTCTCCCGTCACTACGGCTTGCAACTCGTCTTTTATTTTCTGTCGGCGGATGGCGATCACATCTTCCGCACTGGGCAGCTGTTGTTTGCGGATATCCGATTTTACGGCTTTTCGCATGGCCGTGAATTGACGGTATTCCGAAGGCGAAATAAAGGTGATCGCCGTTCCCTCGTTGCCCGCGCGCCCCGTTCGTCCGATCCGGTGCACATAGGATTCCGAATCCTGCGGCAGGGAATAATTGATCACGTGCGTCAGGTTGTTCACATCGATGCCCCGCGCAGCCACGTCGGTAGCTACCAGTATATTGACCTGTTTCTTTTTGAACTTCCGCAGGGTTTTTTCCCGTTGTGCTTGCGAAACGTCTCCATGAAGCCCCTCGGCCGCGTAGCCGCGCTCGAGCAAACGGTTGACGATTTCATCCACTCCCACTTTGGTTCGGGCAAAGACGATTCCGTAAAAATCCGGTTCGATATCGATGATCCGTGTCAGTGCGTCGAACTTGTCCGATTCCCGTACTTCGAAATAGATCTGATCGGTCAGATCGGCCGTCATCTGTTTCGATTCCACCCGCAGGATCTCCGTATCATGCATGTATTTTTTGGAAAGCGAAGAGATCCTGGCTGGCATGGTGGCGGAGAACAGCATGGTGCGTTTGGTATCGTTCGTGGCGGCCATAATCTCCTCCATGTCTTCGATAAAACCCATATCCAGCATTTCATCCGCTTCGTCCAGCACGAGCCAGCGCAGTTCGGAAAAATCGATGGTTCCCCGGCGGATGTGATCCAGTACACGTCCCGGTGTGCCCACGACAATGTCGATTCCTTTGGCAATCCGGCGAAGTTGCTCGCTCATGGATGCGCCCCCGTAAATCGCCGATACGGCAATTTTTTTGCGGTTCAAGGAGATCAATTCTTCCATGACCTGCAAGGCCAGTTCACGGGTAGGGACCAGGATCAGCGCCTGGGGTTTTTGCCCTTTTCGGGCGGTTATGCGTTCCAGGATCGGCAATCCGAAGGCGGCCGTTTTACCGGTTCCGGTTTGCGCCTGGGCGATGATGTCGTTTTCGTCTTTTAAAAAAGTAGGAATGGTGAGTTTTTGAATGGGCGAGGGCTCTTCGAAACCCTTCTCCCGGATGGCTTCCAATGTGACTTCCGTCAGACCGAGCGCCTGGAATTCTTCGATTTTGGTCATTATTTACTTCTGAATGAGCCGCAAAGGTATGAATTTATTCGGAATGACAATTGTATTTATCGTTAACTTTTTTAGTAAATAAAATACAACGCTTAACATTCAGTTAATATTAAATATTTATTATTGTATGGCGAACGCATCAAATTAAAAGG
>JAJQAW010000247.1:2246-3042 GCA_021203585.1 Rikenellaceae bacterium | reverse complement strand
TTCAACGAATTCAAACCGGAATTGGTCATCAATGTGGCGCTTCCTTATCAGGATCTGACCATTATGGATGCCTGTCTGGCATGCGGAGTAAACTACCTGGACACGGCCAACTATGAACCCAAAGACGAAGCCAAGTTCGAATATAAATGGCAATGGGCTTATCAGGACCGATTTAAAGAAGCGGGTTTGACGGCCATTCTGGGGTGCGGGTTCGATCCCGGTGTAACCAGCGTATTTACGGCCTATGCAGCCAAACATTATTTCGATGAAATTCAATACCTGGACATCGTCGATTGTAACGCGGGAGATCACGGAAAGGCATTTGCCACCAATTTCAATCCGGAAATCAACATCCGCGAAGTGACCCAAAAGGGGAAATACTGGGAGAACGGGAAATGGATCTACACCGAACCGCACGAGATACATAAACCTTTGACATACCCCAACATCAGCCCTAAAGAGTCCTACGTGATCTATCACGAGGAACTGGAATCGCTGGTCAAGAATTACCCGACCCTCAAACGGGCGCGATTTTGGATGACTTTCGGACAGGAATACCTCACGCACCTGCGCGTGATCCAGAATATCGGGATGGCCCGGATCGATCCGGTTATGTACAACGGGGTGGAGATCGTTCCGATCCAATTCCTCAAAGCGGTGCTGCCGGATCCGGGGGAACTGGGAGAAAATTATACCGGTGAAACATCCATCGGCTGCCGAATCCGCGGATTGAAGGAGGGAAAAGAGCATACGTATTACATCTGGAACAACTGCAGCCATGAAGCGGCTTATAAAG
>JAJQAW010000247.1:0-2236 GCA_021203585.1 Rikenellaceae bacterium | reverse complement strand
CCTGTCTACCCACACCCCCTATGACCGTTATTATAATCAACCCTGCGCATAGGGAGTACCCCACACGACCGGGGTTCCGGCTACCGTGGGGGCGATGATGTTCCTGCGCGGAGAATGGCGCCGGCCGGGCGTCTTTAACGTAGAGGAATTCAATCCCGATCCGTTCCTCAAAGAATTGGCCTTACAAGGCCTCCCATGGCATGAACGCTTCGATATCGACCTGGAACTTTAATCCGGGTCGGTCGGAATTACCTGTCATTCCTTGGTGCGGCCTTATAAAAGGCCGCACCTAACATTTATCCGCCGTCACAGCTTACCATTCTATGGATTATACGAAAATACCCTCACCGTGTTACGTTGTCGATGAAAAAGCGCTCCGCCGAAACCTGGAACTGATCCAGTCCGTCAAAGAACGGTCCGGGGCAGAGATTATCCTGGCCCTGAAAGCCAATACCACCTGGGGCATTTTTCCAATCATCCGGGAATACATCCCCTACGCCACCGCCAGTTCGGTCAACGAAGCTCGGTTGGCTTTCGAACAGATGGGCACGTTGACCCACACCTATGCTCCGGCCTATACGGAGCGGGAATTTCCGGAATACCTCCGCTATAGCAGTCACATCACCTTCAATTCGTTGACTCAGGCCGAACGTTTCCTGCCCGCCGTTGGCGCTTACCCGCGAAAAATTTCCTGCGGCATCCGCATCAATCCCGAATTTTCGGAAGTGAAAACCGATCTGTACAATCCAGCCGCGCCCGGTTCTCGATTGGGCGTACCGGCTTCCAAGTTGGGCGGCAGATTGCCCGAAGAGATCGAAGGCCTACATTTCCATACCCTCTGCGAATCTTCCTCGTTCGATTTGGAGAAAACGTTGGCCGTGGTGGAAGAGAAATTCGGTCCCCTGCTCCGACAAGCTAAATGGCTCAATATGGGTGGCGGACATCTAATGACCCGCCGGGGTTACGACACGGAACACCTGATCGGATTAGTCCGCAGCTTCCAACGGAAATACCCGCACCTTCAATTGATTCTCGAACCGGGGAGCGCTTTTACCTGGCAGACCGGCGATCTGGTATCGACGGTCCAGGACCTGGTCGATAACCACGGTATTCGGACGGCTATGCTGGATGTATCGTTTGCCTGTCATATGCCGGATTGTTTAGAAATGCCCTACAAACCGGCCATACTCGGGGCTACCGATGCCGTTCCCGGCAAACCGACTTACCGCATGGGCGGAAACAGCTGCCTGGCCGGAGATTATATGGGGGATTGGTCTTTCGACAGGGAATTAAAAGTCGGCGACCGGATCGTTTTCCAGGATATGATCCATTACACGCTGGTAAAAACCACCACCTTTAATGGCGTACACCATCCCTCGATCGGATTGTGGACCGCCGACAATCGATTCTTAATGATCCGGAAGTTTACTTTCGAAGATTATCGATCCAAATTATCTTAATCGGATGCGCATAATAAGAAAGCGGAAATTCAAATTCAATGAAAAATAGATGGTGATGACCATCTATTTTTGCTGATTTTCGTTTTTTAAGATAATTACCAGAAAGGTAATTAATTCCGGTAGGGCCAAAGTAAAAAATAAACCCATAATTGACTATTTTATGGTGAATTGTCCGGTTTGGCTTTGAAAGTCGACACCTCCATAACATTCATGATTAAAGGTAAATGAACTCCTACCATATCAAGAATTGCAATGGTAATTACCATTGTAAAATTAAAGGAAACGGCGGTCTAATTTCTTCCTGGATTAAAATCATGGGCTAAACCCAATTGATGATATCCATAGACAGTGATACCGGTAAGCCATGAATTCAAATTAAAAATTGAGTCATTATCGATGGTTGCGGCAATATTTAACCAGAAAAGATTTGCTGCATATTGTTTCCACGTCACTGATTTTTGAGCTCGGGTCATTCCGCTAACTTCCACAGGAAGGATCTTATTCTGGAAAGAAGAAAAATAATTCTTTGCTTTAATTATTTCATCCTCTATTTTTATTAATTGCTGTTCAGTTAAGGTGACATTTATTGGTGTTTCAATGGTAACTCCATAAGTATTTTCCAGATTCTTAAGTCTGAGTTGTGTATTTTCCATATTCAAATCTTCATCGATCGAACAGCTATTAAGTCCGAGTAAAGATAAAAGGCAAAAAAATTTAAATAACTGGTTGCAATTTTTTTCATGTTTAAGTATGTTTAAAGTTTAACTGTTATATTT
>JAJQAW010000294.1 GCA_021203585.1 Rikenellaceae bacterium | reverse complement strand
GGCTGATTTCGATATGGAGTCTCTGGACTCAGACAATATCCAAAGCATCTCTGTGCTGAAAGAGGGCTCCGCAACGGCGCTATACGGTCCACGGGGTAAAAACGGGGTGATTATCATTGATCTGAAAAAATCATCGGAAACGGAATGAGGGAAATGGCGAAATATCCATGACCCGATCAGGCGGCATAAATATCACCCAGGGTACGAGCCTGAGTACATACCAAGTGATTTTAAACAATCCGGCTTTTCCGTAAGGATCGGCCGGGTTTTTACGTAAATTTACAGAACTCAAGCTACGGACATGAAAAAACTGATGTTCACCTTGCTTCCGGTGTTCGTGATATTCACGGCGCCGGCACAGCAATCCCCCCGTTTTACCGTCTCCGCTCTTTTTTCCGAGGATGTGGAATGGCTTCTGGAGACTGAAAATATCCATACTTATGCAGTCGATCTGGCCCCTGTGAAAGGCGAAGAATACAAACTGAACATTTACATCGACGAGTACCGGAACGGGCGGGATTCGGTGAAACAGGTGTTTAATCAGAGCTATGAAACCCGACGCAGTTTTACCGACGGCCCTACCTGCCAGATGGAGAGGTTAAGAACCTTTTTTAAAGTACAGAACGATTCCCTCGGACAGATCGGAGTCTCGATCCCCGGCTTTTTCAGTTTCCGCCGTCCTGTAGACTTATATAAACGGCACTACGAGATACCACGCCAGGCCTTTTGCTCCGTGCGAATTTGAGATGGGTAAAAAAATCCGCTGGTTTTATACGGTTCTTTCTGGTACAATGAACGGTTCGACATCACCCGGTTTTGCGGAAGCAATGAACTTCCGGAAGATATGGACGATGAGATATTCGATCTCATTCCCCATTATTTCATCCTTAGCCTGAAAGTGGAAGAGTACAAAAACCAATAAAGCCGGCTAAATCACGAAAGCACAAATCGGACCCTAGGAGTGATGCCTGGCTTTTGGGGCGCCCTATTTATTCTTCCGCCTGTCCCATTTCGATTCGTTGTCCCGCCTTTTCCCGGAGGTATTCCTCCGTTCGTATATACGTGTTGTCGATCGGCAGCAGGTAATAATAAAAAGCGTTGCCCTCCAGCGGGGTGTTTCGGCCGATATAAGCTTTCAGATAGGCGATCAACAGATTCCGGGAAGCCTCCAGGTCTCCGGCACGCAGAGAGACTCCCTGTGAGGAGGCATTGCGTACGAAATCCGCAAGCAGCGCCTCATCCCGCCCGAAATAGGCATCCAGCTCCGTCAAGGTCGCTATGGCGTTCAATTCCAACCGGTGTTGATCGGCGTAAGCCATGGTGTACCGGAATAAGATGTTTCGGTTGATCACCTGGACGGCATAGCGGTTGTCGGCCAGGGTATCGACCGGAACGAAAATATCCGGCATGATGCCTCCGCCTCCGTAAACCACTTTACCCGCGGGGGTGGTAAAGGCCAGGGAGTCGGCAAACCGGATGCTGTCCGCAGTGAATAATTCCGAATGTTCGATTCGGTTGAGGATATCCTGATGGTAAGCTTCGTTTCCTTCATCGTAGGGCTTTTGAATGCTTCGGCCTACGGGGGTATAATACCGGGCTATACTTAGGCGCATTGCCGACCCGTCGCCGAATTCCATTTGTTCCTGTACCAGGCCTTTACCGAAGGAGCGTCGCCCGATGATGGTTCCCCGGTCGTTATCCTGCAAAGCCCCGGCCACGATCTCGCTGGCCGAAGCCGATCCTTCGTCGATCAGGATGACCGGTTCGATGTCCAGTAATCTCCCTTTTCCGTTAGCCCGTTGTTCCCGGCGGCGGCTGGCCCGTCCTTCGGTGTAAACGATCAGGGCATCTTTGGGGAGGAATTCGTTGGCAATATAAATGGCCTGATCCAAAAGACCGCCCGAATTGCCGCGCAGGTCGAGGATCAGATTTTTCATGCCGCGGGCCTGCATCTCTTCGACAATGCGCACGATTTCCGTGTGCGAGTGGCGTGAAAAAAGCGATAATTTGATATAGCCCGTTTCCGGAGTCACCATAAATCCGGCGTCGACGCTTTTCATGGGTATGATGCCGCGTTCCACAGTAACCGGCAAAAGCTCGGATAAACCGATCCGCTCGATGTCCAGATTGACCAGCGTTCCCCTCGGACCGCGCAGCATTTTGACAATATCTTCCTGGTTGATTCCTTTTCCGGCTACCAGGGAATCGCCGATGGTAATGATCCGGTCTCCGTTTTGAATTCCCGCTTTAGCGCTGGGTCCTCCCAAAATCACGTTAATCACCCGAACGGTATCGGTCATCATATTGAACGTCACTCCGATGCCGTCGAACTGGCCTTCCAGGGGCTCGAATACCTGGGCGAAATTTTCGGCCGGAATATATGCCGAATGGGGATCGAGGCTTTCCAAAATCATCGGGATTACCTGTTCCTGGATCGAATCCATTTGCGGCTCATCCACATAATGGTTGTAGATCCGGGAGAGCACTTGATTGAGTTTATCGTTGGCCATTTCGGGGGACATGCCGAAAGACAGGCCGCTTGGAACGGCTCCCGGAACCCCTCTTCGGGGGAGGGTACGGCCGAGAAAAATCCCGCATACCAAGGTAACGGCCACGATCAGCGGCAACCAGATATGGCGTTTTGAATTGCGATATTCCATTTTTTTTGCGTAGTATTGAATGCCAAATTTAGTGAATTTTTTCGATGAATTACCCGAAAGTTTCCATCATAACGGTGACCTACAACGCGGCCGACGCCCTGCGCACCACTTTGCAGAATCTATCGCGGAGCAATTATCCTGCCCTGGAGATCGTGGTGATCGACGGAGCTTCTTCGGATCACACCGATGCGGTAATTCGGGAATTTTCCGCTCGGGTGAATTATTACCGCAGTGAACCGGACGGCGGGATTTACGACGCCATGAACAAAGGGTTGCAAGCGGCTACCGGGGAGTTCGTTTGGTTTATCAATGCCGGAGACGTTGTTCATGGACCGGAGTCGATGACCCGTATTTCTGAGGGTCAATCCACACCGGGGGATGC
>JAJQAW010000042.1:640-3053 GCA_021203585.1 Rikenellaceae bacterium | reverse complement strand
CATCACTCGATCGAGGCTTTCGTTCTTGACTCACATGAAACTTCGGTCAAAAAAAATAAAAATTTTCCGTCGGACAGTTACAGTTATCAGTTATTTTTTTACATTTGCAAAAATGTAAGTTCTGATCCGGAACTAAGCCATTAGGAGCGGTTTACAGACTCACATACCCAAAACTATCGTATTAATTTATTCCTAATTACTCTAAAAACCTCTGGGGGAGTGTGTTCCACGCCCCCTTTTCTTTTGATTAATTTTCAACAACCGGCAATAAAAATAAACAATTTTAGGTTTTACTTTTAAAAGGTCGGCAAATCGGTTATCTTTGCCGGGCAAAAAACGAATGAGGGATGAAGAACTTTCCGGCCAGCTGCAAAAAAATTAGTTGGATGGCAATAGCGGGGATACTATGTCTGTTTCCCTGCCGGTGTTTGTTTGCCCAATCCTCGCAGGTTACCTACGATGCAACCGTTCACGATTTCGGAAAAATCCAGGAAGCGGACGGACCGGTGAGTTTTACTTTTACCTTTACCAATACCAGTCGAACCCTGTTTCTAATCGAGTTCGTTTCGGTATCCTGCGGTTGTACCACCCCGGAATACAGCAAAGAGCCGGTACTTCCGGGGAAAACCGGTCAGATCAAAGTGACCTACAATCCGCTGGGGCGTCCGGGCGTATTCAACACCCCCGTTATCGTGACCAGCAACGAACGCAGGGATCAGGTTACGCTGACGATCAAAGGAGAGGTGGTTCCCAAACCGAAAACCATCCAAGATCAATTTCCGACGGTACTTTCCGACAACGGGCTGTTCGCCGCAACCAATAACCTGATATTCGGTTACCTGGAACAGGGAAATCAAAAAATCCAAAGCCTGGAAATTTACAATAACGGTACGAAACCCATGCGGTTAGAGGCGCGTTTGACTCCGGAAAGCCGGGCCTGGGAACCGCTTTGCACCATCGAGATCATCCCGGCTCTTTTACAGCCGCAGGAGCGCGGAACCATCCGGTTTACCTATGACCTGCGCCAATCGGATAGTTACGGATTGTTGGCCACCGCTTTTGTCGTGACCATCGACGGACAGCAAACGTCTAAACCCATAGCTGCGTATGCTACGGCTACGGATGATTTCAGCCAATGGACCGAAGAGGAATTAAATCAAGCCCCTAAAGCCTTTTTTTCCGCTCAATTCCATCATTTCGGCACCGCGCCGCGAAACCGGAACCTCACCCGTGAATTCCAAATCCGAAACGACGGAAATAGTCCGCTGGTGATCCGCAAGGTTACGGCCAATGGGCCGAATATCACCTATGCCCTGCCGCAAACCTCCCTGGCTCCGGGAGAATCCACCACGCTTCGGGTTACACTGAAAACTTCGGACCAATCCGAACGGATGAGCGAGAGCCTTTCCATCGTGGTCAACGACCCGGATCGCCCGATGCGGGAAATTCGCCTGGGTGCTAATGTCGAATAATTGTTAACTGAACCAATACTTTCGATCCGGACGGGTAAACCTGCCGAGCCGACAAATAAAGATCAATAGAGAACCTGAACCATGTTTAAAATCCTTAAAAGAGAAGAACTGGCGGAAAATATCGTACTGACCAACGTGTTCGCTCCCCGGATTGCCCAATCGGCCCGACCGGGACAATTCGTCATTGTCCGGGCCGACGAAAAAGGAGAACGCATCCCTCTGACGATCAGCGACTACAACCCCGAAGAGGGTTGGATTACGCTGGTCACCCAAATCGTAGGGGAATCCTCGCGTAAAATTTGCGCTGCCGCAGAAGGAGAAAGTTTTGCCAATGTAGCCGGACCGTTGGGACACCCTTCGGAATTCATCTATGAAAATATCGAGGAATTAAAACAAAAGAATATCCTGTTCATCGCCGGAGGTTTGGGAACGGCGCCGGTTTACCCTCAGGTTAAATGGCTTTATGAACAAGGCGCTCCGGCCGATGTAATCGTCGGCGCTAAGAGCAAAGAACTGCTTATTTTCCAAAACGAAATGCAAACGGTGGCCAAAAACCTCTATGTCGCCACCGATGACGGCACCGCAGGATTCCACGGCCTGGTTACCGACTTGATGAAAGATCTGATCGACAACCGGGGGAAACAATACGACCTCGTGGTGGCGATCGGCCCGATGATTATGATGAAATTCGTCGCGCTGGCTACTCGCCCCTACGGCATCAAAACCATCGTCAGTTTGAACAGTCTGATGGTGGACGGTACCGGTATGTGCGGAGCCTGCCGTGTAAAAGTGGGCGATAAGATATATTTTACTTGTGTGGACGGCCCGGAATTCGACGGCCATCTGGTGGATTACGACGAGGCCATGCGGCGGCAAAATATGTACAAAACACTGGACAGCCGGATCGCTAAAATGGAACAGGAACGCGCGGAAGGCCACAC
>JAJQAW010000042.1:0-630 GCA_021203585.1 Rikenellaceae bacterium | reverse complement strand
CACTTGTAAAGTGGGACTGGACCGGGAATAAGCCCGCCGGGAGAACGGTTATAACGGTAAGATTACCGAATTTAGCAAGAGAAATCAGAGAAATGGCAAATAAAATACCACGTGTTCCGGTACGGGAACAAGACCCGGCTGTACGGGCAGCGAATTTTGAGGAAGTAGCTTACGGGTACAACGCACAGGAGGCGATGCTGGAGGCCTCTCGGTGCATCCAATGTAAAAAGCCGCGCTGCGTGGAACAGTGTCCGGTTTCGATTCAAATACCGCAATTCATCCAAGCGGTCCATGAGGGGAATTTCCTGGAGGCGGCCGAAATCATCGCCCGGGACAGCCTGCTTCCTTCGGTATGCGGACGGGTTTGTCCGCAGGAGTCTCAATGCGAAGGAGCCTGCGTGTTGGGAATCAAAAGCGAACCGGTTTCCATCGGAAAATTGGAACGATTTGTCGGCGACTGGGGACATGAACAAGGGATCGATCTTTCGGCCAAGCAGGCTCCCAATGGGAAAAAAGTGGCGGTAATCGGCAGCGGACCCGCAGGGCTGGCCTGCGCCGCAGACCTGGCTAAAATGGGGTACGAGGTCAAAATTTTTGAGGCATTGCACCGCGCAGGAGGAGTGCTGGAAT
>JAJQAW010000274.1 GCA_021203585.1 Rikenellaceae bacterium | reverse complement strand
GTCCTATTACAGCCACGGTCAATTTATCAGCCCGCAGGAACTCGTTTTTTTCCCTGAACGGACAACCGGCGGACAGGGAGGTTTCGGCCGGTTCTTCCAACGCTCCCCTTATGCGCCGCAGAACGAACTTCCCAAAGTTCTACTGGAAAAAGGGTCTTTTGCCCAAGCGCCGGAGGAATTTGCCCTCTATTGGTTGGGGCACTCTTCGGCTATCCTCGAACTGGAGGGGACACGAATCCTCGTGGATCCCGTGCTGGGCAACGCCGCCCCGTTTCCGGGGGTGGCTCGGCGATACGATGCTTCACCGCTTAAACGAAAGGAGATACCGCCGGTCGATATCGTCCTGCTTACACACGATCATTACGATCATCTCGAGTATTCGACGATCCGCGCCCTGCGAAATCGAGATCTATTATTCGTCTGTCCGCTCGGCGTGGGATCGAGGCTCCGGGGCTGGAGTGTTTCAGCCGGCCATATCCGGGAGTTGGCCTGGGAAGAACAACTCGACCATAAAGGACTTCAAATAACGGCCGTCGAGGGAATCCACTATTCCGGGCGCAGCCCCTGGGATCGCAATGCTACGTTATGGGCGGGATATGTAATCCAGGGGCGGCAACATTCCGTCTACTGGAGCGGCGACAGCGGTTACGGGGAACATTTTGCTCGCATCGGCAGGAAGTACGGACCGTTCGATCTGGCGGCCATCGAGATAGACGGATGGAATCCCGGATGGCCGAACACCCATCTGTTTCCGGAAGAAGCGGTGCGGGCGGCGCTCGACCTCCGCGCCAGCGAGATGCTACCGGTTCATTGGGCTGTATTCGACCTGGCCCTGCATCCGTGGGACGAATCGATCCGGGAATTAATGAAATACGCTCGAAGAGACAGCCTGCCGGTATTAACCCCTATCATGGGACAAAAAGTCATTCCGGGTAAAACCGAAACAAACCGTTGGTGGGAAGAATTGCCCCACTGAAAATTCCAGAATCAAACAGACTTCCGGTTGTTTACTTGAAAAACTCGCACCCCTTCCGAAGAATCCGCAAATAGCGGCCGGGATCAACTGGCTTGAACCTACCGCTATTTACTGAAAGAGCGATCGAAATCTCAACAGCTCTCGAAGCGGGGCCATGGTTCCCATGTGAACTTAGTCCTTCATTCACCGGTACAATGACCGGTTACCCAATATAATTTTTCGAAAGTGGTTATACTGAAAAGAGAGCCCCTCTCCTTTGCCATTTGAATGGGATACCGGTATGAGACGAACCGGATATACATTTTTGCGGATTCGGAGCGCGTTAAGAAAGGGATAATTCACGGTTCGATAATGACTCGGAAGGTAATCTAAAATCCTACGCTTCAAGGATTCAATGAATAACGGAATCCGTACATCGAGTGGCACTGCTCATTTGAGAATAATTGGCCAGGGGAATCCAACCCCGCTCCCCCTCCATGGCTTTACAGAAAAACCTAACCGAAGACCCACTAATTTTTAACGGTTCAACTAAAATTTCGGCCTCCATAACCGATTTTACGTGGAAAGACTGGGTGCCAAAATGGTGTTATTTTTTTAAAAGAAAAAGGCTTAAAGATTGAAATTCAATGCTTTAAGCCTTTTATTAAGTGACACCGACAGGACTCAAACCTGCAACCTTCTGATCCGTAGTCAGATGCTCTATTCAATTAAGCTACGGTGCCGTTATTAACGGGGACAAAAGTAAATCAATTTTTTATTTCTACAAACTTTTGGCCAATTTTTTATGCAATTTACGGAAAAGCGCTGTTCCTATCCGGTCACCCTGATCCCGCTTCTTATTTTTTGGTAGTGATCAAAATGACCCCGTTGGCTCCCCGGCTGCCGTAAATGGATCCCTCTTTGAGGATGCTGACCGACTGAATGTCATAGATATTGAGAATCCCATTGACCTGCTGAAGCGTACCGGCAGGAGTACCGTCCACCACGACCAGGGGTTCGGAACTTAAATTAAAGGATCCGACCCCCCCGAATGGTCGCTGCTCCGGTACTCGATATATCCAGTCCGGCTACCCGGCCCCTCAGCAAACCGAACAAGTCTTTGGCTCCGGATTGAGCCACCATCTCAGGTACATTCAGACCGGTAACCGGAATGGTTTTGGCCGAATTGTGTACGGTTCCGTACCCGATATCGATCTGTTGCTGCTGGTAGGGATCGATGTATTCCAGTTGACGGGAGCGGATCACCACGACCAGGGAGTCCAGGCCGTGAACGGGCACCGTGGTCTCCCCCTGCCGGGGTAGATACATCAGGATATGATCCTGAACTCCGATCGCAGAAAAACCATACTTCCCCTCTTTATCGGTGATGCCGACCTCTCCGCTCGGTATGGCCTGAACCACGATTCCGGGCTGCGGCTTTCCACGTTTATTGGTGATGCGAAGGGAAAACGGCCGCTGATCATACCCGGGCTCGGCCTGACCGAAAGCGCGGCTCGATTGCCCCAGAAATAATAGCGCAGCAAGTAGTATTCATCTTTTCATATCAAATCATACATTTATTTCGTTTCCATACCAGCCCGGAAGAAATACCGTTACCGGAAAGGAAAGAAACAAAAAAATTACGGGATTTGCAAATTATTTCCCGTTTAAAAAACCTGCGCCCGGATCATCCGGCAACCCAAACAATCCGGTAGAAATGCTTACCTTTGCAACGGGAAAAACGGAAAAGTTATGGAGAACAAAAAGAACCGGTGATCGAATCGCCGATCCGGTATTGTCGTCCTCTCCTGGCTTCGGTCGGCAAACATTACAGCGAGCGAAGTTACGGAATGATTCGGCAGGCCCTGCGGTTAGCTGTGGAAAGGCTGGCCGGCCGGCGGCGTTACAACGGAGAGCCCTTCGTCGTGCATTCGATTCTTACGGCCCTCATCGTCGCGGATGAAATCGGGTTGGGTCGAAATTCGGTGATATCCACCTTGCTGCACGATGTGCTGCGGCTGGGATTGATGGAAATGGGTGAGGTGGAAAAGCTCTTCGGCCGGGAATGCGTGGTGATTCTAGAAGGGTTGAACCAAAT
>JAJQAW010000017.1 GCA_021203585.1 Rikenellaceae bacterium | reverse complement strand
GCTCGGAATGCTCTGCTTGGGTTTAACCGGCTTCGGGCAATTGACCATAGAAGATTGCTACCGAAGGGCACGGGAGAATTACCCGCTCATTCAGCAATACCGGCTGATCGACCACAGCGAACATTACGATCTGAACAACGCGGCAAAAGCCTGGCTGCCCCAGTTTTCCCTCTCCGGCAAGGCGACTTGCCAGACCGATGTTACCAGTTTGCCCATTTCGTTGCCGGATTTGGAACTGCCGAATTTATCCAAAGACCAATACCAGATTTTGGCCGAGGTATCGCAGTCCATTTGGGACGGGGGCTTGGTCAAAGCGAATAAGGAGGCGGTCCGCGCTCAGGCCGAAGTAGACCGGTCGCAATTCGAAGTGAATATGTATGCGATCAAAGATCGCATCAATAATCTATTTTTCGGCATTTTATTGCTGGACGAGCAAATCCGGTTGAGCGATCTTTACTTGGAAGATCTGCAGGTCAATTACAACCGCATCGTCTACTACCTGGAAAACGGAATCGCACACCAAGCAGACCTGGATGCCGTCCGGGCGGAAATTCTCACAGCGCAGCAAAACCGCACCACCCTGCAGTATAACCGCACGGCTTACCTGCGGATGCTATCGGCTTTTCTCGGAGAACCGCTCGACGAGGAGGTCGAACTGGTTAAACCGCAGATTTTCCATAAACCGGCCGCAGGTCCGGCCCTGGATCGGCCGGAAATAGCTATGTACTGCGCCATGGAATGGCAATTGGAAGCCCAGCGGTCTGCGGTGAGAGCCTCGACCATGCCGCAGATTGGTTTATTTGCACAGGGAGGATACGGTAAACCGGGATTGAATATGCTGGAGGATAAATTCAAAGCCTTTGCAATCGGCGGAGTGCGGGTATCGTGGAATTTCGGAAATTTTTATACCCGGCGCAACAACCTGATGAAAATTGAAACCGGAATCCGGAATGTGGCCGTACAACAAGAAGTTTTCCTGTTCAACAACGAGCTGGAGCAAACCCAATTGGAGAGCCAATACGACCGATATATAACGGTGATGGCCCAGGACGACGAAATTATCCGAACGCGCACCCACATTGTCCGCGCTTCGGAAGTGAAGCTAGAAAACGGTACGATCAGCGTTACGGATTTAATGCGCGACATGATTTCCGCACAGAACGCGAAAGTAAATAAAGCGGTGCACGAAATCGAATCGATTCAAACCGCTTACCAAATCAAAAATCTTACAAACAACTGAAAATGAAAAGGGTAATCATTATCGGCATGGCTCTTACCGCCTTTACCGGATGCCATCCAAATAAATACGAGTACGATGCTTCGGGTACCTTCGAAGCGACCGAGATCATCGTCTCTTCCGAGGCAACCGGCAGATTGGAGTGGTTCGACATTCAGAAGGGGGACCTCGTATCGGCCGGCCAACAGGTCGGCCTGATCGATACGGTTCAGCTACACCCCAACAGACTGCAGTTGCAGGCCAATTTGCAGGCCGTAGGGAGCCGTACCTTGAACATTTCGCAGCAGATCGCGGCCACCGAGCAGCAAATCGCGACTCAAGAGCGGGAGAAGCAGCGGATGGAACGATTAATTGCCGCCGATGCGGCCAATACCAAACAATTGGACGATATCCATGCCAATATCGCCGTATTGCAGAAACAACTGGCCGCGCAACGGGAAAGCGTGCAAAGCAGCAACAGCAGTATCTCCGGAGAGCTCGAGGGGGTACAGGCACAGTTGGCAGCCGTGGACGACCGGATCCGGCGGAGCCTGATCACGGCTCCCATCGACGGTACGGTCTTGTTGAAATACATCGAAGCCGGCGAATACACCACCACCGGAATGCCGCTTTTTAAAATCGCTGATGTGGGACATATGACGCTTCGGGCGTATATTACCAACGGTCAGCTTTCCCAATTAAAATTGGGTCAGCAAGTAGCGGTTTTTACCGATCTGGGCGATCGGCAGTCTCGTCGATATACCGGGACCGTAACCTGGATTTCGGATGAGGCGGAGTTCACTCCCAAGACCATTCAGACCAAGGACGAACGGGCCAATCTGGTATACGCCGTTAAAATCGCAGTGCCGAACGACGGGTATATTAAAATCGGGATGTACGGAGATATTAATTTCAACTTCCAATGAACGCAGTCAGTGCCCACGGACTGGAGAAAGCTTACGGAAAAGTCCATGCCCTCCGAGAAGTCGATTTGGAGATACCCGACGGCCAACTCTTCGGAATCATCGGCCCGGACGGCGCCGGGAAAACCACGTTGTTCCGCATCCTGACTACACTGATTCTCGCCGATCGGGGCACAGCGGAGGTGGTCGGACTGGATGTGGTCAGGGATTACAAGCCGATCCGTACCAAGGTAGGATACATGCCGGGAAGATTTTCCCTATACCAGGACCTGACCGTAGAGGAGAATTTGAGTTTTTTTGCCACGGTGTTCCACACCACGATCCAAAAAAACTACGATCTGATCAAAGACATTTACGTTCAGATCGAACCGTTCAAAGACCGCAGAGCCGGAGCCCTGTCCGGGGGCATGAAACAGAAACTGGCACTGTGTTGCGCCCTGATCCACAAACCGGAAGTGCTGTTTTTGGATGAACCCACCACCGGTGTCGATCCGGTCTCCCGGAAAGAATTCTGGGAAATGCTCGGTCGGCTGAAAGCACAGGGAATCGCCATTATCGTTTCCACGCCTTATATGGATGAGGCAAGCCTGTGCGATCGAATCGCCTTGATCGACCAGGGGAAATTCCTGACGATCGACACGCCGCAGGGAATCATCGACGCCTACCCCGAGACGATTTGGGCGGTGGAGGCCGCTCAAATGCCGCCATTGCTCACCGCATTGCGAAAAATACCGGAAATTAAAACCGCTTTTGCATTCGGCGATGTCCATCACGTGACGGTACAGCCGAATTACCAGCCGCAAGCCCTGCAACGCGCGTTGGTAGAAGCGGGCTTTCCGGATGCACAGGTTAGCGTCATTAAATCCAATATCGAGGATGCGTACATGCTCCTGGCCGGCAAGTAATATGGATAAGCAGATAGTCATACATAC
>JAJQAW010000204.1 GCA_021203585.1 Rikenellaceae bacterium | reverse complement strand
GGAACACGGTAAAAGACCTGCTGGTTCCTTCGCAAATCCCCAAAGTTTCCGGTTTTACCAACCAATGGCAAAATATCGGACAAACTTCCAACCGGGGGATCGAGTTGGCCCTGGTCGGCCATATCGTGACCAAACAGGATTGGAGTCTGGATGCGAATTTTAATATCGGACGGAACAAAGGAAAAGTCGACAAGCTGGCTTCCGGTGAAACGGTTTGGGAAATCGAATCCAATGCCGTTTCTACGGATATCCTCGATGCGGCGGATTATCGGATGATTGTCGGCAAACAAAAAGGCTTGATCATCGGTTATGTCAACGACGGCTTCTATACCATAGACGATTTCGACGGCTACGATGCGGCCAGCCGGGCATGGATCCTCAAAGACGGGGTCGTCAACTCCAAACGCATACTGGAGCTCAACCGGAATCCGTGGCCGGGTATGGCTAAATTCAAGAAAACCACTCCGGTGGATGAAAATGATCCGGATACGTACAACATTACCGCGGACGACCGGGTAATTATCGGGAATACGACCCCTAAATTCTCCGGAGGTTTCGGGATTAATGCCACCTACAAAAATTTCGATCTGTACGTCTTCTGTAATTATATGTACGGTTTCGACGTGTACAATGCCAATAATATGCGGATGACCACCTTCCAGCGCAACAGCTGGAACAACCTTTCGACGGATTTCAATTCCGATAGAAGGTACCGTTGGGTGGACGATATGGGCAACAACCTGATCGGTGAGCCGGAAGCGCTGGCAGCCTTGAATACCCATGCCAAGACTTTCAATCCGGCCTCCATCGGCCGGCCTACCACGATGACTTATGTGGTGGAAGACGGTTCTTTTCTGCGCCTGAAATACGGGAACGCTGGAGTATACGCGGCCGGAACATTTGACCCGTAAAGTCGGTATTTCACGGTTCAGAATTTACGCCATCGGCTACAACCTCTATACGTTTACCGGATACTCCGGTTTCGATCCGGAAACCAATATCGAAAACGGATTTACGCCGAATGTCGATAACAACGCTTATCCGAGAAGCCGTACCTACACTTTGGGTTTGCAGTTGAATTTTTAATACCTGAAAAAATCGAATATTATGAATCGAATATATTTATATACGGGGATTTTGCTCTCGATCCTGTTTACTTCGTGTAAAGATTTTCTGGATACCGAATCTCCCTCCCAGTTCGAACCGGAATATGTTTTCAATTCGGAAGACGATATTCTAGTGGCTTTGAGCGGAATTTACTCCGTCTTTACCAACGACGCCTCGTATAACAGCCGGATGATCAAAACCTATACGCCCAGTACGGATGTGGAGTTCTGGCCTACAAGGGCCACGACGTTGGGCGCATTTACCAATTATACGGCCGTAGCGTCCAATACCGACGTATAGAATACCTGGAAATTCTTTTATCAGGCGATCAATCGCGCCAATCTGATTATCGACGGAATCCGCAGCAGCGATCTGTGGCTTTACCAGACCGATACCACGAAGGTTTCGAACGTCAGCCAGATGTTGGGAGAGACCCGTACCCTGCGCGCGATGATGTATTTGGATATGACCCGCTTGTGGGGGGGGGATATTCCCTTCCGTACCTGGGGCTCGCAGGCGGACGAGGACTACGCGATGCCGGCTACCCAAAGGCATCTAATTTGGGAATGGTTGATCGAGGATTTGATTGCCGCCGAACCCACGATGCAGTACGCCTCCGATATCCAATACGGAGTGGAACGTGCGGCCCGCGAGTTCTGCCAGGGGTTGATCGCGCTGATCGCCATGAACCGCGGGGGGTGGTATTTGCGTCCGTGGGACGGCAACGAACCGGCTGGTGTGCAGGGAGATCCGGAAGTGGGCTACATGTACCGGCACGAGGATTACCTGAATTATTACCGCATCGCCCGGCAATATGCTCAGAAAGTAATCGAGGACGGCAGACACAGTCTCACTTACAGTTACGAGAAATTGTGGTATGAGATCAGCAACGACCGCTACGCCACCGGAGACGATATCCTCTTTGCCATTCCGCTACGAGGAGGGGAGTATTGTTATTGGGCTGGTTTACCGGTGGAAACGGGTACTCACCCCTACGGACAATGTACGGGAGGCATGTCCTCATCCATCATCTATATGGTCAGCTTCGACAGCCTGGACGTGCGCCGGGACATTACCTGTGTTCCCTATAAATATACGGCCAGTCTAAATCAAGAACCTCTCTCCAATTTGACCAGCACCATCGGAACGATGCAAAACGGAAAATGGAACCGGCTGCAAATCGAATCCCCGCTGGGGTCGGAAAGTACGAAGAATTCGGGCATCGATTACATTTTTATGCGGTATGCGGATGTGTTGCTGTTGTTTGCCGAGGCGGAAAACGAATTGAACGGTCCGACCGATTCCGCAAAAATGGCATTGAAAACGGTGCGGCAGAGAGCCTTTGCTTCTCAGCATTGGCCGGAAAAGGTCGAGGCCTTTGTCAACGGATTGAATACCAAAGAGGAATTCTTCCAGTCTATCATGGATGAGCGTAAATGGGAGTTCGGTGGAGAACAAATCCGCCGCTTCGACCTGGCCCGTTGGAATAAGTATGGCCAAGCCCTGTACGATACCTATTTCGAATTTGTCGGTTGGGGACAATATGTGGCCGGAGTGGGCGGCAATCAATACGCCGACCGGGTTCGGGAAAAAATCTGGTGGCGGCCGGTAGCCGATCCGGAAAATCCGGGGCGTACCCTGGCCGAATTCTGGGGTTTGAGTAAACAGGAATATGTGCGTCCGCAGGAAACCTATGACGAGTGGACGGAGATTACCATTGTCAGCAACTGGTGGAGGGATACGAATGAACCCGGAGAGCAGGCTCACAGCTACATCCGTGGAGCGTACGCCGGTTACATCAATCCTTCCAATGAAAATACGGTCGATCCGAATATCGATCCGGTCAGATACTTGTTGCCGATTCCCAGCTCCGCAATTGCGGACCATAAGGGATTGCTCAAAAATTATTATGGCTATTAATTCTAATGCAACTTACCATGAAAATGAAAAAAATAGTTCTCATACCGCTGTTTCTGGTAC
>JAJQAW010000004.1:1313-3087 GCA_021203585.1 Rikenellaceae bacterium | reverse complement strand
CTGCAGAATCGCCTCGGCCGAATGAAATTTCGAAACCGCAACCAGCGTCACACTTTCCGGCAAGCGGGCCCGGATTTTCTCCAATCGTTCTTTCACTGACATTTTCTCAGATTTTAGCCTCTTTTAGAGATAATATTTTACTAACTTTGTACAAAAGACGTACAAATTTAAAAAATAAATCGGTTTTATGAAGATCAGTTCCTTTTTCACAGCCGCTCTGGCGGGCCTGTTTCTGGCTCCGGCGGCCGACTCACATGCCTGTACCAATATACTGATAACCCACGGAGCCTCGAAGAACGGCTCGGCTATGATCAGTTACTCGGCAGACTCGCATATCCTTTACGGTGAATTGTACCATACTCCCGCCGCCACCCATGCACCGGGCTCGGTTCTCGCGGTATACAAATGGGACTCCGGACGTTTTTTAGACAATATCGCGCAAGTAGCCCGGACCTATTCGACCATGGGAAATATGAACGAATACGGACTGATTATCGGAGAAAGCACCTTCGGAGGACATAAAGAATTAATTGACAAGGACGGTAGAATAGACTACGGTTCATTGATTTACATCACCCTTCAACGGGCCAAGACTGCCCGGGAAGCGATTCAGGTAATGGGCGATCTGGTAGCCGAATACGGTTACTGCTCCAGCGGAGAATCCTTCTCGATCGCCGACCACCAGGAAGTGTGGTATATGGAAATGATCGGTAAGGGGGTAAAAATGGTGGACGGAAAAAACGTGAACAAAGGAGCGGTTTGGATGGCGGTACGGGTACCTGACGGCTATATGACCGCCCATGCCAACCAGGCCCGTCTGCGCGGTATCACCAAAAACGATCCGGACAACTGTCTGTATTCTCCGGATGTCATCTCTTTCGCCCGGGAAATGGGCTATTTCAGCGGTACCGACGAGGAATTTGTGTTCTGCAATGCTTACAATCCGTATGATTTCGGCGGCTTGCGCGCGTGCGAAGCCCGTGTGTGGGCAGCTTTCAACATGTATTCGGACGAGATGGACCAGTACCTGGATTTTGCGATGGGCTATAATCCGGACAACCATATGCCCCTGTGGATCAAACCCAACCGCAAATTGGATGTCAAAGATGTCGCGGATATTATGCGGGATCATTTCGACGGCACACCGATGGATATGCACAACGACGTGGGGGCCGGCGGACATGGTCTTCCCTATCGCTGGCGGCCGATGCAATTCGAGGTGGACGGACAACAATACATTAACGAACGAGCCATCGCTACCCAACAGACCGGGTTCTGGTTCGTAGGGGAAGTGCGCCCCGATATGCCGGATTTGTTGAGCGGAATCATCTGGTTTGGCGTGGATGATGCGGGGACTTCCTGCCTCACTCCCATATACACCTGTTCGAACCGGGTTCCGGAATGCTTTGCAGTCGGCAACGGCGATATGATTACCTACTCTTCTACTTCGGCTTTTTGGCTGTTCAACCGAGTGACCAATTGGGCGTACCTGCGCTACGATATGATGAGTGCGGATATTCTCCGGGTGGCGGACCGGTTTATTTCGGATTGTATGGAAGAGGTTCTTGCCGTAGACGCAGCGGCTCGCATGCTGTACCAAAAGGACCCGGAACGCGCCCGAGCCTATGTAACCAATTATTCGGTACAAACGGCACAACACCTGTTCGACACCTGGAACGACCTGGACAAGTATCTGTTGATCAAATACATCGATGGAAATGTGAAACGGGAAAAAGAGGGCCGGTTCGAATCCACCGGCCAAGGCCGGGGAATG
>JAJQAW010000004.1:0-1303 GCA_021203585.1 Rikenellaceae bacterium | reverse complement strand
CCTCGCCGCTCTTCCCGGGCTATAACGATAAGTGGAAAGAAGCTGTGGTCAGAGATCACGGTGAAACGCTCAAAGTGGCGCCGGTCGAATAGTCTCCAGAGGCGCAAGTAACCTCAGCCGTTGCTGACCAGCATCCGCCGGGAAGCTGCGAATGCCAGCCAATCGGAAAGCCGGAAGCAGGAATACATCCGATCCCATGGAGCCAATTGCCGTTCCTGTTCCGCAGTGAACCCATCCGTAAAAGAAATAACCCGGTAAGTCCGCTTACCGGGTTATGGTTTCAAATATAATTCGTAATTTTGTCGGGAATTCTTTATCGGGGTTCATGCCGAGGAAACCGGAAGTTGTAGCGTTTTGAAAATAAGAAATTTACCAGCGAAATGGCTTTTATAGTATTGGAAGGATTGGACGGAGCGGGAAAATCTACACAAATCCGTCAGCTGCAACATTGGCTTACCGAAAAAGGACTGGAGTACGCATACATACACTTCCCCCGATTCGACACTCCGGTGTACGGTGATCTCATCGCACGATTTTTACGGAGCGAACTGGGCGGTATCGATCAGGTAAATCCTTATCTGGTAGCCCTGATCTATGCCGGCGACCGGAAAGAGGCGGCACCCGTTATACGGCACTGGCTGGAACAGGGAAAAGTGGTGATTATCGACCGTTACGTTTGTTCGAATATTGCTTACCAATGCGCCAAAATCAGTGACCCGGCCGAAAAAGCGGCATTGCGGAAGTGGATTCTGAACCTGGAGTACTCCCTAAACGGAATACCCCGGCCGGATATCACCCTTTTTCTCGACGTACCGTTTGCTTTTACCGAAAAAAGCCTCTCCAAAAACCGCGAGGGGCACGATCGAGACTATTTGAACGGAAAAGAAGATATTCATGAAGCTTCCCTGGATTTACAACAAGCCGTACGGCAAGTTTATCTGGAAGAAGCCGAGCACGATCCGACCGTACAAATCGTCCATTGCTCGGGACCCGAGGGTCAAATACTGGCTCCAGAACAAGCTTTCGCAAAAATAAAAGAAAACCTTTTCACCATCCTCTAACCGGCATGTACACTACGTGCAAAAGGGAAATACCCGCTTGGATAACCATCCTCCGAATCATTCTGGGAATTGTTTTCATCACCTCCGGACTGTTGAAAGGGATCGATCCCTGGGGTACGGCGATTAAAACGGGAGAGTACCTGCACGCATTCGGGCTGGATTGGTTGTCCGGCACCACGGACTTTTGGGCCCTCCTGCAGTGCGCCCAGGAAAATTGGCTGGGATTGCTGTAGTTATTCAAT
>JAJQAW010000245.1 GCA_021203585.1 Rikenellaceae bacterium | reverse complement strand
GGGGGAACCTGGCGGGAAAACCACCTGTACCCCAATTTACCTCCTCCCCCTCGCTCGAAAATGTCCGCGCTGCCGATCGTATTCGGCAAAGCCGCCGCTTATTTCGGACTGAGTATTCTGACCATTTTTTACGTCTTCGGGTTTCATTATAAGGCGTTCGGTTATCCGATGCGGGCCAGTTTCGGGGAGTTGGCCGGATTTTTCCTGCCTTACCTGCTGGCCATTATTTTTCTGGGCATTACCCTGGCTTCCTTATTCCGTAAACGCGAGAATGCGCTGTTGATTCTGCTCTTTACATCGATTCCACTCCTGATGATCAGCGGTGTGTCCGTACCCAAAGAAGTCATGCCGGGGTGGCTCTACGAATTCGGAAAAATTTTTCCGAGCAGTCCGGGCATCAACGGTTTTATCCGCTTACAGACCATGGGAGCTACACTACCCGACATCCGTCCGGAACTGGTTAATTTATGGATACTGGCGGGTATCTATTTCCTGACGGCCTGTCTCGGCATGCGCGGCGTAGCCGTCAGGGAAAAATAACCGCTTAATTTTGGCATTGAAATTGGAGAGGCACTGCCAAAACTGTTGCCATGAAAACTCCGCTCATTTTACGAATTCTGCTCTACGCGGTCTTATTGGCTATCGGCATCATCGTCGGCATAGCTATCCAGCATTATAAAAATATCCCGCTTTCTACGGAAGTTAACCTGATCGATCTGGCCACGCTGGTGGTTACGGTTTTTCTGGCCGTGTATATCCCGGAAGTGCTGGATCAACGACTGCAGAATACGCAGGATAAAAAGAAACTGATCGAGAACCGGATCGCCGAATACCAGGGAATTCTTCGTAAAATTAACGGAACGGTACAGTCCGATATTCTCCTGGATGAAAAAACCGCATTGGTGGTGAAAAATAATGTGGACATCCTTCAGCATAAACTGGCTACTGCCGTCTCTTTATTGTCCTACGCCAACTTCAAAATTACTTTCGAACGGGAAATCGATTCGTTGAAAGCGCTGACGGACCGGTACGCCGAGGTGATTCGAACGGGTGTTTCGGCGCCCGGTAATTCCCGGATTTCATCGGAGTTTTAACAGCACGAGGAACAACTGTACAACCGGATCGATCAAGCCAGCAGTATCTTGATTTTCCACATCAACGATGCGTAAACCACGGGCTGTCGGTATTCCCGGGTTGGAAGAAGTGTTTCAGGGTCTGAGCGGTAATGAATCGGATGGGGTTCCGATGACGATCGATTTCCCGTATTCTTACGCAGTCGGTAGTTCTGAAAAGGTTCTTGCGTTCGGTAGTCTTTCATCCTTACATGCAGTTCACCAGACTCCCCGCGTCCCGATAACTTTCACCGCAATTTACGGCCTGGCAATTGCATTGTAGCCCTCCCTCGTTATACCCGTAATTGCAATCCTTTGCATAACAGTTGGTTATAAATAAAGTATTATCGAAACCAATCCAGAAAGAGACGGCCGAGCAATTGATCACATTCTGGCATTCGAAAAAGGCCATGCTGTAGGTAATGGGAATTCCGACCGCATGGCATCCTGTCAGGTTGCAGCAGGAAGTAAAAGCATTTCCCCCATGGATCATATGGACGGTAATTCCGACGATAAAATAATCGGACGTAGGGTTTTTGGGACCCCAGCTTTCGAAATCGTACCCCAATCCATCCGGACAGGTAAAGGCCAGAATACTTCCGCCCTCACCGATCACGGCTTTCGTTCCGGTTTCCCCAAGGTGAATGCGTTTGTCGGAAGTCCAGGTGCCGCTTTTCACGACGACCGACGTGTAGTCGTTCCCGGGAGTATGGTTGGCCCATGCGGCCAGCGCTGCGTGACTATCGATGACGAAAGTACCGACAGTGGCCCCGTTTAAAATTCGATGGTTCATCCTGAAAAAATTTAAGTGAATGAATTTTAAGTTTATCTGCGTAAGAAAATTTTACTCCTGGTTAACGTAAAGTGGATAAATTGTTAATAGCCGGCATCCTTTATTAACAGCCATCAACAGGCATTCCTACAAGTTTAAGGTATTAAATATTTATTGCTTGTCCAACTATCAGCATAAAAAAGACTGCCGTTATTCTGCAGTCTTTTACATGGGTTCGCGTAAAGAGTTTATATTTGGCTGGAAATATAGTCGCCTACTTTCGTCGTGCTGTAGGTCTTGGCTCCTTTTTCAGCGATGTCTTCCGTAACGATGCCGGTTTTAACGGCCTGGTCCACCGCTTTGCGTACGGCTGTTCCCTCGGTTTTCAGGCCGAGGTGCTCGAGCAGCATCGCGGCCGACAGGATCGTGGCCATCGGGTTGGCGATATTTTTGCCTGCCGCCTGCGGATAGGAGCCGTGGATCGGTTCGAACAGGGCCACCTCCGCCCCTACGGATGCCGAAGGAAGCATGCCTAACGAGCCGCTGATGACACTGACCTCGTCGGTCAGAATATCTCCGAACAGATTTTCGGTCACAATTACGTCGAACCGGGTAGGCCACTGGATGAGTTGCATGGCCGCATTGTCGACAAACATAAACTCCAATTCCACTTCCGGATATTGCGGTTCCATTTCTTTGGCAATTTGGCGCCACAGCCGAGAAGTGGCGATGACATTCGCTTTATCCACAACGGTCAGTTTTTTCCGGCGTTCCATGGCTTGTTGGAAAGCCAGGTGCAGGATGCGTTCCACCTCTTCCCGCGTATACACACAGGTGTCGTAGGCCGTATTCCCATCTTCGCTGCGTCCCTGCGGACGGCCGAAATACATGCCGCCGGTTAATTCCCGGATGCAAACGAAATCAGCTCCCTGCACGATTTCGCGTTTAATGGGCGAGCGGTCGGCGAGCGAATCGAACATAACCAGCGGACGGATATTGGCAAATAATCCCAACGATTTACGCATGCGCAGTAGTCCTTGTTCGGGACGAACTTTGGCCGACGGATCGTTGTCGTATTTGGGATCGCCGATGGCTCCGAAAAGAACGACTCCCGCCTCTTCGCAGATTTTATGGGTGGCTTCCGGGTAGGGATCGCCGGTGGCATCGATAGCGGCCGCACCGACCAACCCTTCTTGATAAGTAAACCGATGTCCGTATTTGGCGGCGACGGCATCCATGACCTTCACGGCTTCCCGTACAATTTCGG
>JAJQAW010000348.1:2108-3167 GCA_021203585.1 Rikenellaceae bacterium | reverse complement strand
CCGCAACACGCGTACCCGGCCGCTACGGCAGCTCACCCTTGCCGTCTTTTTCTGCCGGCTAAACCGGTTCAAATCCACGGAGATTTTGTTTATCCGTTCCGGCGGGAAAATTGTTATCTTTGTTAGGTAAAGCGGGCAGCTATGGAAAAAAATTACGTCATTACCATCGGAAGACAATTCGGAAGCGGCGGCCGGGAGATCGGTCACCAGCTGGCCGGGCTGTTGGAAATCGATTACTACGACAAGGAACTATTGCAGGAGATCGAGAAAAAAAGCGGGCTCAGTTCGGAATACCTGTCCAAAACAGACGAAACTCCGCAGGGACACTGGACCCATGCTTTGGCCGGATTCCTTTACGACGGGATATACACCCAAGAACGGGTATTCCGTTTCCAATCCGAAACCATCCGACAAATTGCCGCGAAAGGCCCCTGCATCATCGTAGGCCGATGCGCGGATTATATTTTACGGGACCATCCGAACTGCATCAACACCTTCGTTCATGCGCCCTTGGAATTTTGTGTGGAGCGGCTGTACCTCAACGACGGAGTTCCGCGGGAAGAGGGCATGGAATTGGCGGTAAAAATGAATAAGAAACGGGCCACCTATTACAATTATTATACGGATAAAAAATGGGGACACATCACTTCTTACCATCTCTCGGTCGATTCCTCGGTGGTGGGGATCGACCAAACGGTAGCCTTGATGGCTGAATTCGTACGCCGCAAGATGAAGTTGTGAGCGATGGCCCCGGGGAAAAGACAATAAATGAAAAAATTGGTAATTTTCGACCTGGACGGAACGCTCCTGGACACCCTCGGCGATCTGGCCGTCAGCGTCAATTACGCTTTGCGGCAAAACGGTTTTCCCGAACATCCGCTCGATGCCTACCGGTATTTCGTTGGAAACGGAGCTCGGGAATTGATCGCCAGAGCCTTGCCCGAAACTCACCGTGACGAGGCTACCATCGACCGCTTGCGGGAAGATTTCAAGCGCCATTACTCCGCGGATAACGACATCGTACTGACCCGGCCCTACCCCGGGATTCCGGAATTAATT
>JAJQAW010000348.1:0-2098 GCA_021203585.1 Rikenellaceae bacterium | reverse complement strand
GATCTGGCCGTGGCTTCTAATAAATACCAAACGGCTACCGACAAACTGGCCCGCCATTATTTCGGACCGGAGGTCTTCCGAATCATTCTCGGCCAACGCAAAGGAATTCCTGCTAAACCGGACCCCGCCATCGTTTACGAGATTCTGGAACGGACCGGATATACCCCGCCGGAAACCCTCTACGTCGGGGATTCCGGAGTGGACATGCAAACAGCCCTACGGAGCGGAGTGGAATCCGTGGGAGTCAGCTGGGGCTTCCGGCCTCGAGAAGAATTGGTGGAATACGGAGCGGTGCATCTTGCGGATCGAGCGGACCAAATCTGGGAATGGATCGCCCCATAGCGTTTTCCACCGAGCCGGAGGGATTCGGTATGGTTTTCCCAAACCGTTTCCGGAACCCTGCCGTTTTTCTTTCCTCTTCGCTTCCGAGATCGCTACCGACTCGGGCAGCAGGAACCGAAAACCGCCCGAAAGCCGGTCCCCTTTCCCTTCCACCGGAGCCGAGGGGCACCGATCTACATCGAAGCACCATCCCATTCACTTTAACAGGCCCTTACCCGATCCTTTTCAATGGCTGCCACCAAACACATTACGCTCTCCGAACTGCAGGTTCTGATCAAAAAAGGAATTGCCGAGCGCCATCCCATGCCCTATTGGGTCGTGGCTGAAATCAGCGAAATCAAAGTCAATTACTCCGGCCACTATTACCTCGAACTGGTCGAAAAAGGTGGGGAAAATTCCATCCCGAAAGCCAAAGCCAATGCCGTCATCTGGCGGAACCACTATACCATGATCGGTTCCTACTTCCAGACCGCTACCGGGGGAGATTTGTGCGCCGGCCTCAAGGTATTGGTCAAGGTAGCGGTCCATTACCACGAACTCTACGGATTAAGCTTTCAAATCACAGATATCGAACCCTCCTACACCCTGGGCGATATCGAAGCCCAACGGCGGGAAACCATCCTCCGACTGCAACAAGAGGGAATTTACGAGATGAACCGGCAAACCGACCTGCCCAAAGTTCTGCAAAGGTTAGCGGTCGTTTCATCGGCCCAAGCCGCCGGTTACCAGGACTTTATGAATGAATTGAACAAAAATGCGCCGGGTTACACCTTCCGGGTTACTTTGTTTCAGTCCCTCATGCAAGGTCATCAAACGGAAGATTCCGTCATTCAGGCCCTGGATCGAATCGCCGAACGGCTCGAGGATTTCGATGCGGTGATCCTGATTCGCGGGGGAGGCTCCCAAAGCGATCTGTCCGCTTTCAACAGCTACCGCCTGTGCAGTCATCTGGCTCAATTTCTGCTGCCGGTATTGACTGGAATCGGCCACGATAAAGACCAGAGCGTGGCCGATCTGGTCGCTCATACGGCGCTGAAAACGCCCACCGCCGTCGCCGCTTTTTTGATCGAACACCACCTGTTGTTCGAAGCGGGGATCGATCAGATGCTCCGGCAGTTGTCCGAATTCGCCCGGGACAACCTGCAGCACGAACAAAACCGCCTGAGGGAATACGCTCACCGGCTGAATCAACGGAGCGCCGGAACGATTCATGAGTCGGGGCGCCGTCTGGACCGGCTATTGCCCGATATCGGTTATTGTTCCATGCTGCGCATCCGGGAACAAAGCCTGTATTGCCGATCCCTGTCCGGGGAGATGGCCCGCGTTCCCCGGCAAAAAATAGCCGGACAAGCCGATCGACTGACCACCGCCTCGGCTCGAGTGAGGGAACTTTCCCGGAATCTCATTCAACACCAGGCCAACCGGCTGGAATTGCTGGACACGAAACTGGAAGGAAAAAATCCCGAACGCATCCTGCAAATGGGCTACGCCATCGTCCGCCGGGAAAACGGACAGCCGGTAACCCATATCCGCGAAATACACACCGGCGATACCCTGACCCTGCAACTCTCCGGGGGAACGGCGCGAACCCAAATTATCGATACCCACCAAAAGACGGAAGAACCATGAAAAAAATCCTATCGCTTTTCGTTGTACTTGCGGTTTTTCCGCTGTACGGCCAGGAATTCACCCCGCTCTGGGAAGACCGGATGCCCAATTCAAGGGGCATGGAACTCTCGGACAGCATCGAAAACGG
>JAJQAW010000025.1 GCA_021203585.1 Rikenellaceae bacterium | reverse complement strand
ACAGTGAACTTCTGCCGAACGACGGTATTCATCGTCTTCCGCACCCTGAGCCATCAGCAAATAAACGGCAATAATATGAGTAGCCATTTCTACCAATCGACGGGCATGAAAATCCAAATAGGCCGCATCCTCCATCTCCACCACTCGTTTGACTGCGGCTTCGTATTGTTCACGCATGGCAGCGAGTGTGGTTTTCAGGTGGGAGACTTCCGGACAATACTCTAATTTTACATATTCCAGGATCTGATTCAGATAGGTACCGGTGGTTACATGGCGAATGGCCGCAACAACCTGCAGCTGGGAGGTGCCCTCGTAGATATTGATGATACGGGCGTCGCGGTAGAGGCGTTCGATCGGATAATCCTTCATAAATCCCGATCCGCCGTGAATTTGTACACCGTCGTAAGCCACCTGGTTACAGTATTCACTGGCCATCAGTTTGAGCATCGGAGTAAAAGCATCGGCCAACTTGGCATAATATTTCATTTCCGTCCGCTCGGCCGGTTCCAATTTGCGTTCCCGCTGAATGGCCTCGTATTCCTTGTACATTTCCACGAAACGGGTCGTTTCATACAGCATAGCCCGGCTGGCGTGCAGTTTGCATTTCATCGTGGTCAACATCTCATAGACGGCCGGGAATTCGATGATGGGATGGCCGAACTGTTGCCGTTCGTGGGCATACTTGAGCGATTCCCGGTAAGCGGCTTCCGACAAACCGGTGGCTTGAGCGCCGATCCCCAGCCGAGCGGCATTCATCAACGACATGACGTATTTGATCAATCCCATCTTGCGGTCGCCGACCAATTTTGCCGGGGCATTGGTAAATACCAGTTCGCAGGTCGGAGAACCTTTGATACCCATTTTATTTTCGATACGGCGAACTTTCGTGGCGTTGCTACGTTTGTCATACACAAACATCGATAATCCCCGGGCATCTTTGGTGCCTTCTTCCGAACGAGCCAAGACCAGGGAAATTTCGGCATCTCCGTTCGTGATGAAACGCTTGACACCGTTCAGCAGCCAGGTTCCTTTTTCTTCGTCCCAATGCGCTTTGAGCATGACCGCCTGTAAATCCGAGCCGGCATTCGGTTCGGTCAGGTCCATGGCGCAAGTTTCCCCTTCCAGAGTAACTCGGGTCAGGAATTCCTGTTTGATTTTCTCGGAAGCGAACTCATTCAGCGTCTCGGCACAATCCTGCAATCCCCAGATATTTTCGAAGCCCACGTCGGCCCGTGCCACCATTTCGTTGGACATCACGAAACATACCAACGGCAAATTCAAACCGCCGTACTGACGCGGAAGTGAAATTCCATACAATCCGGCTTGTTTGATGGTATCGTGGTTTTGTTGAGTTTCACGGGCATACACCACTCGGTCATTGATCACCTGCGGGCCCTCGTGGTCCACCGATTCGGCATTGGGCCAAATCACTTCGCCGCAAATTTCCCCCAAAACCTCCAGAACTTTCCGATAGGAATCCAGTGCATCTTCATGGTCTATCGGTGCATAATCGTACGTGTCTTTGTCGCGGAAATTACGCTCTCGCAATTCCACGATTTTTTCCATCAAAGGATGGTTCAGATGATACTGAAAATCCTTATTGTCTGTAAAAAAGTTAGCCATTATATGTTGTTTTTTTATTTTTCTTGGTTAAACCAAACGATGCGGTAACGGTAAGGTTCGTAATGGGCGGTGGTTTTGTTAGAATCCAATGCGCTCGACAAGCAACTGGCAATCAGGAACAGTCCCCTAAGAAAAATGATTGAAGTCATTTCCGGCTTTACCGCTGCTTGATTCCTGCCAATCCGATGCAAGGAACTTTAAATGCTCTCGGAAACATCCATCCAACGGTAAACAACCCGGCAGGGATCAATTTTCCGTGGGCCGGATCTTCGCCGAAAGGTCTCCGTTTTTTTCAGCGCCCGGCAGCATTCCATCCGATTACGAATTGTAAAGTTCCTATTTACTGTTTCGTTTGTAAGCTTTGATCATCTTAGGAATGACCTCCATGACATCACCGGTGATCGCAAAATCGGCAATTTTATTGATCGGCGCCTCCGGATCGGTATTGATCGAAATAATCATCGCCGATCCATCCATTCCGGCCGTGTGCTGGATTTGACCGGAAATTCCACAGGCGATGTATAATTTAGGCCGCACCGTGGTACCGGTCTGCCCGATCTGACGCGCGTGCTCTGCAAAACCCGAGTCCACAGCCGCCCGGGAAGCCCCCACTTCACCGCCCAATACTTCGGCCAGTTCGTGCAGCAGGGCGAAATTTTCTTTCGACCCTACCCCGTAGCCACCCGAAACGATTACCGGAGCACCCTTGATATTGATCTTGCGTTCCTCCATGTGCCGCTCGAGAATTTTGACTACAAAATCACTCGGTTGCAGGTATTGGTTCGGATCGATGATTTTAACCACCGGATCCAACGTTTTCCCATATTTTTCTTTTTTCATCACCCCTTCCCGCACCGTAGCCATCTGAGGGCGGCAGTCGGGGTTGATAATGGTCGCAATGATATTCCCGCCGAATGCCGGACGAATCTGGTACAACAAGTCGGTATAATCCTTGTTATTTTTATTGTCCCGGTGATCCCCGATCTCCAGACTGGTACAATCAGCTGTTAAACCGCTATGCAGAGCAGAGGAAACGCGCGGACCGAGGTCCCGGCCGATACTGCTGGCGCCGAACAAGGCTATCTGCGGTTTTTCTTCGCGGAAGACTCCGCATAGGATCGCCGTGTGCGGCAGCGTGCGGTAAGGTGAAAGACGTTCGTCGTCGGCAATATGTACCGTATCGGCGCCATATTCTCCCAGTTCTTTTTGAATACCCTCCAGATGATGCCCGATTACGATTGCTTCGAGTTGGCAACCCAATCGATCGGCCAACTCCCGGCCCTTGGTCAGCAGCTCCAGAGAGACGTCGGCTACCTTCCCGTTTTCCGTTTCGATATATACGAATATATTATTCATAACTTTTTCCTTTATTTCACCCGTCTTATCCGAGCGTATGGTTTGCAATCAGTTCGGCCATCAACTCGTCGATATCGGCCTGCGAGGCCGTCAAGCGTTTCGATTCCTTGGCCTGAAAGACAATATTCTCGATCTTTTTCACCTTTGTCGGTGAACCGGCCAGGCCGACCTCCGCGACGTTGGCTTCTACCTCGGCCACACCCCAGT
>JAJQAW010000258.1 GCA_021203585.1 Rikenellaceae bacterium | reverse complement strand
CCTAACGGCCACTACCCCCTCAAAGTAGCGTGTCTACCAATTCCACCACCTGGGCTTATAATTCTTCGGTCGGAGAGGCTGGAAATTAAAAAAAACGGGGAATGGGAGGCTCCAGCCTGCCAAACCACGTCTTTTCGTACTAACCTAAAAACTACTAACTAACCTAAAAATGAACCTAAAAACTTCTCTGCAAAGATAAGTATTTTAAACCCATCTGTCCAAATAATTTTTGAACTTTTTTAATAATAAAGATTGTGAAAATGTTCACAATCTTATGAAGGGTTAGTAATCAAAGGCTTACAAAAAGCTGGCCCCGAAAATCAGTAATCAAAAATGGATCCGATTACCGCCTTCGCCCCGAATCAAAGAACTGTTTTGCGCATGCAAAGGTAACGGAAAATTTCAAATCGACCAACAGTTTTTAGTTTTAAGAAATAAAAATTCTCTATCTTTGCCCTCCGAAACCCGCATGATGGGGCCTAACGGGAGGTACGAAGGTATCCGGGAGTGAGGCTGAGTAATGCGACAAAAGAATTATAACCATGAAAACGCTTGAATTAAAAGCAAAAAAACGGGAAGACTACGGCAAAAAGGCAACCAAAGCCGTGCGTCGGGAAGAGCGCGTACCGTGTGTGATCTACGGGGGCGGTGAATCGATTCCTTTTTCCATCGACGTCAAAGACCTCAAACAATTGATCTACACCCCGAATTCTTACATCCTGGATATCGATATCGAAGGACAGAAGGTAACCGGCGTGATGCGTGAAGTTCAATTTCACTCGGTTCGGGAAGAGGTATTGCATATCGACTTTTACAAAGTAACTCCAGGTAAGCCGGTAGCCGTAGATGTTCCGGTGCGTTTGGAAGGAAACTCTGAAGGGGTGAAACTGGGGGGTAAATTGATGCTCAGTAAACGCAAACTGCGCATTCAGGGCGAAGTGGCCAAATTGCCGGATGAAATCGTCATCGATGTCACCGACCTGGGACTGGGAAAAACTATTTTCGTGGAAGACCTCAGTTCGCAAGACTATATTTTCCTGACTCCGGCCACTACGGCGGTATGTGCCGTGAAGATGACCCGTGCCGCGCGGGGTGCCGCCGCCGCCGCTGCTGCTGGAAAATAATAAACGATCCTACGGATGTTCGGCAAGCTGATGCGAAAGCTGGGACGGACGGTTCCCCAGGAATCAAAGGACGATCCGGTGAAATATTTGATCGTAGGGTTGGGTAATATCGGAACCGAATATGCCAATACCCGTCATAATATAGGTTTTATGGTATTGGACGCTTTTGCCGAAGCGTCCAATGCTGTTTTTACTTCCAGGCGTTACGGTTCGGTGGCCGAAGTCAGCTTCAAGGGGCGAAAATTTATCCTGGTCAAGCCTTCGACCTACATGAACCTGAGCGGCAACGCGGTTCGGTACTGGATGAAGGAAGAGAAGATTCCGCTGGAGCAGGTTTTGGTGGTGGTCGATGACGTGGCTCTCGATTTGGGGGTGATTCGCATCCGGATGAAGGGCAGCGATGGAGGACACAACGGACTCAAACATATCACTGCTACACTGGGACATTCCGATTATACCCGTTTGCGGTTCGGAATCGGACATGATTATCCGCAAGGATTCCAGGTCGACTATGTCTTGGGGGAGTGGACGGCGGCCGAGAAAAAAATGTTGCCCGAACGGATCGATAAGGCGGTGGAGGCCATCAAATCATTCGGTACCCTCGGTGCGCAACGCGCCATGAATCTCTATAACGGAAAATAAAAACGGTAACCGCTTTCCGGCCGGGTGAATGGGGATTCACCCGGTTTTTTTCATCCGGCTTCTTTGGTCGGTTTGGTATTCTTGGGCGGCCGTTGAAGCGTGAAAGAAAATACGGTGCCCTTTCCCGGCTCACTGCGCACGGAAAGTTGGGTACGGTGAGCTTCGATAATGTGTTTGACAATGGTCAACCCTAAGCCGCTTCCCCCTTCATCCCGGGAGCGGTGTTTATCCACCCGGTAAAAACGCTCGAAGAGCCGTTTCTGGTCCGCTTCCGAAATGCCGATTCCGTTATCTTCCACTTCGATCAGCGCCTCGTCATACAGATTGATCATATTGACCGTCGTAGTGCCGTTCACGCGGCCGTATTTGATGGAATTGCTGACCAGGTTGTGCAGCACTTGTTCTACACGCGACCGATCCGCATAGACCAAGGCTCTGGGAGTAGCAGTGGGACCTAATTTCAACCGGATTCTTTTTTATCGGCTTCAAATTCAAAGGTGGCGAATACGTCCCAGATCAGGGCTTTGATATCGAAAACCGTCATCTGGAGTTCACCCTGTCCGGATTCCATCTTGTTGATCACATCCAGATCGGTCAGGATATGAGCCAGCCGGTCGATGTTTTTCGCTGCCCGTTCCAGGTAGAGCCGGTTGACTTCCGGATCTTCCAAAGCGCCGTCCAGCAGGGTCATCAGGTAGCCCTGGATCGTAAAGATCGGGGTTTTGATTTCATGCGAAACATTTTCGATGTAATCTTTCTTGAACCGTTCGGTATCCCGCAGTTCGGCCAATTCGTACTCTCTTTTTTCCGACCAGGTACTCAGTTCCTCCCGGATTTCGTCCATCAAGTCCTCTTTGCCGTAGAGTCGGTTCTTCATCTCCTTCGAGGAGATCGATTTACGGGTGGCCAGGCGGTAAATGGGCTTTATTTTATAGATCACGAATTGTTTGAAAAAAAAGCGGGAGGCCAGAAAAATCGCCGCGAAGTCCACCAGGATACTCAACCATTTCCAATACTAGACCGGACTCTCGAGGAATTCGAAAATCGCCAGCGGTACGCAGGCCACCAGGGCGATACTGACCGAAACGGAGGTAATGGTTTTTACTCGTGGCATAGGGGAAAACCGTTTTAAAAAGCAAGTTTACGAAATTGTAGTTCAAAACCAGCACAAATATTCGGTTTTTACATTAAATTAAAATTAAGAAACGAGTGGCTTCCTTTTTCACGTAGAATAGGTGCCGGCGGTCTTAAAAAGGAAAGAACAGGGGAAGCACGATCACCATGACCACTCCCATCAACACCTGAATCGGCAGCCCTACACGGATGTAATCCATGAAGGTGTAATTACCGGCGCTCATCACCAAGGCCTAGGGCGGAGTAGAAAAGGGCGAGGCGAAACAACTGCTCGCCGATACCGCTACCGCGAACAAAAAAGGCTA
>JAJQAW010000257.1:20252-24436 GCA_021203585.1 Rikenellaceae bacterium | reverse complement strand
CCAATGGCGGTTCACCCGAACCTCCGAAGGAGCCGGAAGAACGCTGCAGCCGTTTCCTTCGAAATATTATTACGCCTACGGGTTGAATTTTTATGTACTGATAAATTATACATTTTGAGTATGAGACACCTGCTATTTTATAGCTTTGTACTATTTTGCGCCCATTGGACCATGGGCTGCCGGGAGTTGCGGCCCGAATACCAAACGCCGGACCTTACACCCGAACTACAACAGCCGATCTTGACCATTGCTCAGATGTTGGCGCTGTACGAGAGGGAGGATTCCCTTACTTTTACGGAAGATTACCTGATCGGCGGAGTAGTGACGGCTTCCGATGAATCCGGAAATTTTTACCGCACCTTCGTCATCGACGACCTCACCGGAGCCGTGGAAATCATGGCCGGCGGATATGATTTGCATACCCTCTACCCCATCGGACGCGTGGTCTATATGAAACTCAACGGACTCACCCTTTCCTACAGTTCCACAGGCATCCATCAGTTGGGCCTCAAAGCCGTAGCTTCCAGCGGATATACGGTGGATTACATTACCCATTCGGCATTGCTGGACAGCTATGTAAGCCGGGCAGGGATGAATTACGAATTCCGGTTTGCCGAACATACGATTCCGGAACTGAACGATCGGTTGCTCGGGCGGCTGGTGACGGTATACAACCTCACCCTGAATCAGGGCGGACAAACTACCTGGGCCACCGCAGAAGGTCGTTATCCCAAGGATATCCGGGCCACCGACCCGGAAGGAAACTGGCTCTACATCTACACCACCGGATATGCCGATTTCGCCGGTGAAATCATTCCCGCGGGTACCGTCAACTTTTCAGGGATACTGATGAAAAACGGCAACCGCTACCGAATTAAAATGAGAGACCTGCGCGATGTGGTACAATAACTCTTGGCTGCTATGGATTGGCTCGCTTCTTTTTACCGGATGCCATGTTCCTTTCGATCCCACCCTTTTGGATACCGGAACGGACCGGGAAATCTCCATTCAATACCTCAAATCACTCTATACCAACGCCCCTTTACTTATCACGGAGGATTTCGTGATACAAGGGCAGGTGATCAGCAGCGATGAGCAGGGAAATTTCCGATGGACCCTGGTGATTGAAGACCAGGCGGGTGGAATTGAATTGAAAGTGGACCTGAATCCCTACTACGACCGTTTTCCGCTCGGCCGGCAAGTACGCATCCGGTGTGCCGGATTGACCTTGAGGTCCTACGGGCGTACCATCCAGTTGGGGGCCATCTCGGAGAGTGAAGGATATGAAACCGGCTTTATCTCCGCTGACCGTATCGGGGAGTATATCCGGCTTACGGAAAAAATGGAAGAGCTTACCCCGAAGTTGCTGCTACCGGAGGATATCTCCATGCGGTATGTGAATTGTGCGGTTTCTTTCGATGGGGTCCGGTTTATAGCCGATGAACAGGGACTAAGCTGGGGAGAAGCGGAAGGGTATACGGAGCGGCATTTGGTCTTTGCGGATTATCCGGAGGATACCCTGACGGTCCGGACCTCTTCCACAGCGCTGTTCGGCCCGGAAATTCTTCCGAGCGGCGTGGGATCGCTGGAGGGAGTTCTCACTCAGTTTGCCGGTACTTATTCGTTGGTCCTCAATGAGCTCGACAGTTGGACGGACAGGATCGGCTTTTCCGCGCAATCCGGCCGTAGATGCAGTGACCGAGTCCCTCCTACCTCCCTTCTGCAATGGCAGTTAACCGAAAGCTCAGCTGCCTTCGATTACCATTGCCAGCGTTCCATCCGGTCCAATTGCTGGTAATTGGTCAAATCGATCTGCATCGGAACAATGGAAACGTAGCCGTTACGCAGGGCGCATTCGTCGGTATCCTCCGCGTGTTCCTCCTGGTTGAGAAATACGCCGGTAAGCCAATAATAATCCCGGCCGCGCGGGTCTTGCCGTCGCTCGAACTCCTCTCGCCAGTACCCTTTATTTTGACGGCACACCCGGATCCCCCGGATTTGATCCACCGGAATATTCGGAATATTCACGTTCAGGCACATCGGCAGATCAATCTCCTCTTGACGGAGTATTCGGTCGATGATCCGCAGCGCATAGTACACCGCTCCCGTAAAATCGGCCTCGGCCCGGTGGTCGAGCAGCGAAAAACCGATAGATGGAATATTGTACAAACCGCATTCCATCGCCGCTCCCATGGTTCCGGAATAAATGACGCTCACGGCCGAATTGGAACCGTGATTGATACCGGATAGAGCCAATACGGGCATTTCGGTCAGCAGCGAATCGAATGCCATTTTTACGCTGTCGACCGGAGTTCCGGAACAGGCGTAAATTTCCAGATCTTCTTCCTGGCGCACGTTCCGTAAAAATAGTGGACTCCCCATGGTAATGGCATGCGACATGCCGGATTGGGCGGTTTCCGGGGCTACCACCATCATCCGGGCCATCGGGCGCAGGGCATCGATCAGCGCATTGAGTCCTTTGGCATTGTAGCCGTCGTCGTTGGTGAGAAAGATGAGCGGTTTTTGTGGCTTCATATCGTTACATTTCGCTTGAATTGTCCCAACAGTGTGTACAAAGCTGTTCTTTGGGCAGTCCGATGGCTTTGACCAGGTCGTCCAGCCGCATGAACCGGAGGGAGGTCAATCCCATCTCCTGCCGCATGGTTTCTACCATTTTGGCGTATCGCGACGAATCCGGATCGGCATATTCCCGCAACACTTCGTCGGTAAAGTTCTCGGTACCTTCCAGATCGCGAATCGTGCGGCGGGTCACCAAATCGAACGAGGAACGGGAAGCCGAGAAGTTGATAAACGTACAGGGAAATACCAACGGCGGGCAAGCAATCCGGATGTGTACTTCTTGGGCGCCAGCCTCAAAGAGCTTGCAGACATTGTCTTTGAGTTGGGTCCCCTAGACGATTGAATCGTCCAAAAATACGATTTTCGCTCCGTTGGTCAGCGCTTTGTTCGGGATTAGCTTCATTTTGGCTACCAGACTTCGCATCTCCTGGTTGGAGGGCATAAAACTGCGAGGCCAGGTGGGCGTGTATTTGACAAAAGCCCGTTTGTAGGGAATGCCTTTCCGGTTGCTGTAGCCTACGGCGTGACCGATCCCCGAATCCGGAATCCCCGCCGCGTAATCGATATTCTGCAATTCATCCTGATCCCGGCAGGCCAAAGCCGCACCGCAGTTGTATCGGGTTTCTTCGACATTGATCCCTTCGTAGTAGGAAGATGGATAGCCGTAATAGACCCACATGAACGAACAGATTTGCTTTTTTTTGCCCGGCAGCACCACCGTTTTTACCTCATCGGCGGTTATAAAAACCGCTTCGCGCGCTTCCAAGTCGCGTACAAGTGTATATTCCAGGTTGGTGAAAGAGGAACTTTCGGTAGCCGCGACGTAGCCGTGCGGATTCTTTCCGATGACTACCGGCGTTCGGCCCACTTTATCCCGGCAGGCGTAAATTCCGTGGTCGGTTAAAATCAAAAAACTGCACGAACCTTTGATCGTATCGTGTATCTTTTGGATCCCCTCTTCAAACGTGCCGGCGCGGCTTATCAGGATCGCCACCAATTCCGTGGCGTTGAAGGTAGAACCGGAGAGTTCGGCAAAATTGACCCGCTCTTCGAGCAGTTGTTCCGTGATCTCTTTCAGGTTATCGATCCGGCCGATCGTGACCACTGCGAACCGCCCCAGGTGCGAGGTCAGGGTAATGGGCTGCGATTCGGTATCGCTGATCACGCCGATTCCTAGGGTCGAGCCCGAGAATTTACCCAGTTCGTCCTCGAATTTTGTCCGGAAATAGGAATTTTCCAGACTGTGAATGGAACGAACAAACAATTCGCCGTTGTAAAAGGCCATTCCGGCACGTTTGGTTCCCAGGTGGGAATGGTAGTCGGTGCCGTAAAATACATCGGGCACACACTCTTTATGCGATACGCATCCGAAAAAACCGCTCATCGATACTGGTTTGTTGTTAAGGTTTAGGTCAAAATTTTGCCCGGCACTGGGTACCGGGCGCTATCGTCTTATTTCAAATGACTTCCGATCAGATGGATAAACTCCTCCCGGGTCTGCGTTTGATGAAGGAAAACGCCGGTAAATGCGGAAGTAGTAGTGGCCGAATTTTGTTTTTGAACTCCACGCATCTGCATGCATATGTGCTCGGCTTCGATGCCCA
>JAJQAW010000257.1:10488-20242 GCA_021203585.1 Rikenellaceae bacterium | reverse complement strand
GCTTCGATGACCACAGCCACTCCCATCGGGTGATGAGCCTGTTGAATGCAATCGCGAACCTGCACGGTCAGACGTTCCTGGACCTGCAGCCGCCGTGAAAAGATTTCCACTACCCGAGCAATTTTGGAGAGCCCGGTAATGTAACCGTCGGGAATGTACGCCACATGGACCTTTCCGAAAAAGGGCATCATGTGATGTTCGCACATCGAGTACAGCTCGATGTCCTTGACGATCACCATTTGTTTGTAATCTTCGCGAAACTTAGCCGAAAGCAGCACCCGAGCCGGGTCCTGGTCGTATCCCTGGGTAAGAAATCCCATGGCTTTGGCCACCCGTTCGGGGGTTTTGATCAACCCCTCGCGCTCGGGATCTTCCCCCAAGAGCTTCAGAATCTCCGTATAATGATACTGAAGCTTTTCGAGCGATGCTTGCTCGTAAGATTCCTCTTTGCAATAGTGTATGCCGCCTGGTTGATCTGCCATTTTTCCCGGATTGAGAGCACAAAAATAGCACAATTTTTTGAAATGTTTCCCGTCCGTAACGGCTAACTTCATATTAAACCGTCGCATCGGGCGCGACGCTTTTCCGTACGCGTCGAGCCGTGCAATTTTCAAGGAAAAACTTTTCGTTCGCGCAGGAGGAAATAATCCGCAGTACTACACACGAATAAAATATACAAACAATACAATAAATCATCAAATAACATTCCAGGATTTTTTCCTGATAAAAGCCCATGAAAGGAAATCCGATTATTTAATTTCTGATTTTCAGGAGGATTACAAAAAATTCGTTATATTTGCATCTACGATAAACTCCAACTAAATCTGCAACTCATGGCTTAATGCCGTAAATCATTCACTCTAAACCCAACTCTTATGAACAACAGTAAATGGATCCGCTCCCTTACCGCTGCAGGCTATTTCCCGATTATCGGAAGAGGAATTGATCCGATATCACGCAGTAAAGGAATTAAGTTTCAATACTTCAACCCGTGCTGCTGCCTTAGTGGAGTTAAGCCTCCTGCTCGGTTACGATTATGAAGCTTAATTCCTACAGTTAGCGGAACTTACCTTATCGGTGTATCAAAATACCGATTTTTCTCAATTGGAACTCATGAAAGCCCGACAACGGTACCGCATGAAATTCAATACCATATCTACCAGAGCTCACGATCCGGAACTACTGGCCATATGCAACAAAAATTGCGAATAGCTTCAGAAGATTGTTTCGGAGATTGTGCAATAGCTTTTGATAAAGAATTTGATCAGCTGAGTAAAGAAGATATCGAGAGACAAACCGAAGCATTTCAAAAAGTACATGCCCGAAAAGATGAATGCCAGAACGGATGTCATTCCGAAATAAATCCTTGTTTGATGGAGTGCGACAAATTATATGGTCATTGATTCTGTGATTTTCTTTTTAAAGCCACTTAAGAATTTAATTGGTACAACTGTATGTTCCGTCCTGCTTTTCCTTACGATTCCACTAAAGAATTTTTCGATGAAAAAATTTTCCGCCTTTTTTGTTTTTGCTTTTTTATCTGTTGCCGCTTATGGACAGCAACCCTTCAGCCTTACGATAGAATTTCCGGACCATTCGGCCAATGGTCACTACATTACATTTTCCAAAAGATCTGTTCCGGGAGATTTTGTTTTTTAGAGGGTCGATAGTCTATTGGTTGAGAATGGAAAAGTTACTTACACCGGAATGACGCTCGACAGACCGTACTTTGCACAAATGGATTTTGATTCGAATGAAATAGCCTATCCATCTTTTTTTATTGTAGAACCGGGTTCCATACAACTCACCATCACCGACTGGAAGGAACGGGGAATCCCTTCCGGAACTCCGATCAATGACGAGTATGCTTGATACGTGAAAAAGTACAACGAGCATTATCGTATAATAGATCTATGGAGAATCCGAAGAGAAAAGGGGTTTGCCGATAAGACCTGGACGCAAGACGAGGAAAAAGAGTACCTGAGCGTTGCTTTGGGCCCAGATTACCAGGAAGTCAAAAAACTACAATTGGCTTTCCTGGAAAAGTATGCATATAATCCGGAAATAGTCCGCTCCATTCTATTTCCCCCTATCTAACCAGTGATTATATGCAAAAAGAGATACAACACATTCTCGATCTAATGCCGGAAGCGGCGCGGGATACGCTGTATGCACGCCAGGAGCAACATAACCGCTGGATGGAGACCTTCCGGCAAAACAGACCTGCGGATACTACCGAACGGTTCCGTCCGCTCGAAGTGATTCCGGAGCACTTGCAACCGGGAAAACCCTATACCGATTTTACCAGGCTTACCCCGGACGGTACGGAAATAAAACTGTCGGATTTATTACCGGATCAAAAACTGATTCTGATCGATTTCTGGGCCTCGTGGTGCGCTCCCTGCCTCCAAGAGATGCCGGTCATCGCCGCCCTGCATGAAAAATACAAAGACCACGGTCTGACTGTGATCGGCATATCGACCGAATCCGATCGAAGAGCCTGGCTGGCGGCTATCGAACGGAACCGAATGGAATGGCTGCAGCTCACCAGCCGTAAAGAAGATGACCTGGAAATCGAACAGTTGTACGGTGTGAAGTCCATTCCCCATACCTTGATTATCGATGGCAACGGAAACATGCTTTACCGTAAACTGCGCGGCGAGGAACTGGCCCAGAAAATCGATGAATTGATGAGCGAGAATTAATCCATCCGGGGGCTATAAAAAAAGGAGCGTTTGAATTTCGCTCCTTTTTATTTGGGTTTTGTGCAAACCGTTTAGTTGACCACGATCAGGTAATAATTCTTTTTCCCTTTCTGGACCAGCAAGAACCGATCTGCGATCAGTGCCGAAAGATCTACCGGTTCATCCATATGTTTCACTTTGACTTTATTCAGGGAAATCCCGCCGCCCTGAATTAACCGCCGCAACTCGCCTTTGGAGGAGAAAACCGCTGTAGTTTCCGTACAAAGCGTACCGAACGGAATGCCTGGCCGGAGTTGATCCCGGGAGATTTCAAATTGCGGGACACCGTCGAATACATCGAGGAAGGTTGCTTGGTCAAGATGCTTTAAGGCTTCGGCCGTTCCGCTACCGAAGAGGATCATCGAAGCTTCCACCGCGTGGTTGTACTCCTGCTCCGAGTGAATCATCGTGGTGATTTGTTTGGCCAATTCCTTTTGTAGGATACGGGCATGCGGGGCCTCCCGGTGCTGTGCGGTCAGCTTGTCGATGGTATCTTTATCCAGCATGGTGAATATCTTGATGTAGCGCTCCGCATCCTCATCGCTGACGTTTACCCAGAACTGGTAGAAACGATACGGAGAGGTTCGGACCGGATCCAGCCATACGTTGCCCTGTTCGGTTTTTCCGAATTTGATGCCGTCCGATTTTTTAATCAACGGGCATACGATTCCGTAGGCTTCTCCTTGCAATTTGCGGCGGATTAATTCGGTTCCCGTGGTGATGTTTCCCCACTGGTCGGAGCCGCCCACCTGCAGCCGGCATCCCTTCTTTTCATACAGGTGCATGAAATCGTAACCCTGCACCAATTGATAGGTGAATTCCGTAAAGGACATCCCTTCGCCATCCCCGCTGAACCGTTTTTTGACCGAATCTTTGGCCATCATATAATTGACCGTAATCAGCTTTCCCACGTCGCGGATAAACTCCAGAAAGCTTATGTCCTTCATCCAATCGTAATTGTTGACCATTTCCGCCGCATTGGGCGCATCGGAATCGAAATCCACGATCTTGCGGAGCTGATTTTTGATCGCTTCCTGATTGTGCCGGATCGTCGCATCGTCCAACAGGTTTCTCTCCAGGGATTTTCCGGAGGGATCGCCGATCATTCCCGTGGCGCCCCCGATCAAAAAAATCGGTTTATAACCGCAAGCCTGCAAGTGTTTTTGCATCATTACGGTTACCAGATGGCCGATGTGCAGAGAATCCGCCGTCGGGTCGATGCCCAAATAAGCGGTGGTCATCTCCTTTTGGAGTTGTTCCTCGGTTCCGGGCATGATGTCCTGGATCATGCCTCTCCAGGTCAGTTCTTCAACAAAATTCATCGAATGATTTAAAATATTTAATTTTTTTAGAGCCGTAAAGTTACGCCAAAACTCCGGTACATACAACTTTTTACCTTCGTGCGACGTTTTTCTCAAATAAAACCAGTATATTTAAAGTTCAAACCATCAGTACGTATGCGAAGACTCGGGCTCATAGGGTTATTCCTACTTCTTCTGGGAGGCTGCCGATCCGGAAAAAACGATCCGGAAAAGGTCGCCTGGGGCTTTCTGCACGCTTACTATGCCAACGATTACCAGGGCGCTCTGAATTATGCGGACCAGGCCACGCGGTACGATTTGCAAACGACGCTCGAGGAACTCTACGCCCAGGGTATTACCGATGAACAGATGAAAAAAATGGCTCGGCCGGTGATTATCGAAATCCAGGGAATCATCGCCAACGACGGACAACGGGCCGTGTGCGCCTACAAATTAAAAAACTCTCCTGACGATTACAACGCCCTGATGGAAACCATCCTGTTAAGCAATACGGAAGAGGGCTGGAAGGTCTCTTTCTGAGCGAATCCGACCGATCCCGGAACAGCTGCCGAAGGAAGGTATTTCGGCGGTAGTTTATTTACGGTTCCTCCGCTGGTTTTTAGAAAAATGGACTTATATTTGCAGTCCCAATGGGAAAGCAGGCGAGCTACTTCATCCAAAATTAACGAAAGTAGACGAGTCGGATAGAGCCAAAAACCTTCCAGCGAACATGAAAAACAAATACATCGATCTGATCGAACAGACGTTCGACTTTCCGCAGGATGAATTCCGGGTGGAAGACAACGAACTCATTTTCAATGACGTCTACCTGATGGACATCATCAAACAGTATGGTACGCCACTGAAAATCAGCTACCTCCCCAAAATTTCGTCCCAGATTCAACGGGCCAAACGGATGTTCAACGTGGCGATGGCCAAAGTGGACTACAAAGGATCGTACAATTATTGTTACTGCACTAAAAGTTCTCATTTTCAGTTTATTCTGGAAGAAGCGCTGAAAAACGACATCCACCTGGAAACCTCTTCGGCCTACGATATTCCGATCATCATGTCGCTCTACGACAGCGGCCTGATCGATAAAAATACCTTCATCATTTGCAACGGTTTTAAGCGCCCGCAATACCTGGAAAACATAGCTACTCTGGTCAATGACGGTTTCCAGCACACCATCCCGATCCTGGATAACAAAGAAGAACTGGCACTGCTGGATGATGCCCTGAACAAGCGATGTAAAATCGGCATCCGCATTGCTTCGGAGGAAGAACCGAAGTTCGAATTCTATACTTCGCGGCTGGGTATCCGCTATTACGACATCGTGGAATTTTACCAGAAAGTGATCAAGCCGAACAAAAAGTTCGAATTTAAGATGCTTCATTTCTTCATCAATACCGGCATCAAGGATACGGCCTATTATTGGAACGAATTGAGCAAATGCTTGAACGTCTATTGCCAGTTGAAAAAGATCTGTCCCGAACTGGACAGTCTGAATATCGGAGGCGGTTTCCCGATCAAAAATTCCCTCGAGTTTAATTACGATTACGAATACATGACCGAGGAAATCATCGCGCAAATTAAAAACGTATGCAACCAGAACGATGTGGAAGAACCGAACATATTTACCGAATTCGGATCGTTCACCGTGGGGGAAAGCGGCGCGACACTTTACTCGATTACCAATCAGAAGCAGCAGAACGACCGGGAGCTCTGGTACATGATCGACAGCTCCTTCATTACCACCTTGCCGGACACTTGGGGGATTAAACAGAAGTATATTCTTCTGCCGATCAACCATTGGGACCGCGAGTATCAGCGGGTATTCCTGGGCGGGCTGACCTGCGATAGCGAAGATTACTACAACTCCGAGGCTCATGCCAATGCCATTTACCTACCCAAGCTGGTGGATGGAGAAACGCAATACATCGGTATGTTTCATACGGGAGCCTACCAAGAGTCGCTGGGAGGATTCGGAGGTATCCAGCACTGCCTGATCCCGGCGCCCAAGCACATTATCATTGACCGAGACGGTCCGGACGACTACTACACCCGCTTGTTCGCCAAAGAGCAAAGTTACCGCTCGATGATGCGTATTCTGGGTTATTAACTCATCCGGGAAAGTTCCGAAAAACAGGGCGCGGTTGTCCTGTTTTCTTTTTATAGTACTTTTAAGCCATGAAAGAAGAGTTGAAAAAAGGATACCGACTGACCCGGCAGGAACAGCAGCTGGTGGAGGGCCCATGGTCCGACCCGGAAATAACGGATTCGCAAAATTCGAAGCAGGTCCCTTCCGGCGGAGCCGAAAAACCGAAGCGTACTGCCGCCCGAACTTTAGGTTCCTTGCTACCGCTACTGATTGCCTTCGGGTTGATGATCGGTATCGCCTATTTGTTCATATGGCTGCTCCACACCCCGGAACGACGGGCGGAGCGGGCCGCTCGGGAGCAGAACCAAACCCATGAAGTCCTCGAGACCCACCGGAATATAACGGAACGGGAATTCATGATCCGGGAACTGGCCCTGACGGAAGAGGAATTACCGGTTTTTCTTCATCTGGATTCCCTCTACCGGGAACAGGTACGGCAAATCCGGGAGGAATACACCCAATGGACTGAAATAGAAGGAAAAATGCATGGAACGAGGGCGAATTTTTCAACCGAAAAGAGGCCTATCTCTCTGTTTCTGAAAAACTTAACCAGACCGAGGGTCGCTTTCTGGAAGCCCTGGCGCTGTTGTTGGGCGAGCAACGCGCACTAAAATTACTTCGAATTTCCTCCGAGGACGACCCCGCAAACCGGGTCCCTACCCCTTAAAAAACACGCTTTTAACTGTATTTTTTTGGCGCTGAATCATTGTAATTTGAGATTTTTAGTTAGTTTTGTATCCGGTATTAATCATTTAATTTGCTAAACTATGCAGAACTTAGTCAAACAAATCGAGGAGCAAATCGCAGCGTTCCAGACTAACGCTGAATTGCAGGTGACAAAAAACAACAAAGCTGCCGGAACCCGCGCGCGCAAAGCTGCCTTGGAACTGTCTAAACTGTTGAAGGACTTCCGTAAAGCCTCTGTGGAAGCGTCTAAACAATAATTAGACCCCACACAGAAAGCCAAAACCGCCCACCAGCAGGCGGTTTTATTTTTGCGATGTTTTTGAATCCCTACCTCCGGAGATGCCGCCCACTCGGCCAGGCGTCGAGTTGTTCATCACCGGATTATTGCGGAAGAATAAGCATAAAGAAAGAGTTTTCGACAGATGCGAAAACTCTTTTCTGGTTGAACGGAGGTATGGCTTAATTATTCCGGAGCGTTAGGTCTCCGTTCTTGGCCGCTACTCGCACGAGAGTCGGATTTTGCGTGGCCGCCGTTCCCGTTTTTCCGGACTGTCGGGTTCGGCTCGTGTGGGTCTCCTGGTGGGTGTCGTAACGGGTAAACCCGTCCCATTTAATGGTTCCGAAGGTCGTTTCCAGATCGTAATCAAGCACGGCAGCCGAATCGAAGTGCAGCTTGACAGCGGCGAATTGCGACTGGATGTCGATTTTTCGTGCCCCGGCAGCGATCCGACGGACGGTGATATCCCCATTGGCCGCTTTATCGATGATAAGCGATTGACTGATGGCTCCGAGAGTCAACTCAGCGAACCGGGAACTAATCGCGGCTTTTTCTATCTTGCCGGCAGTGAGTTTTCCATTGGAAAGATCGGCGGACAAATTTCCCGTATCGCCGATCTGAACGGTGCCGAAGCGGGATTTTAGTTTCAGTGTTTCGGTATCGTCACAGGTGAAGTTCCCGTTGGAAACATCGACGGTCAATTGTCCGGCATGCCTGATTTTGACATTCCCGAACTTAGACTGGATAGTTCCCCGGCCAATGCTCCCGGTGGTAAAATTCCCGTTCGAGGTATTGGCGGCCACTTGCTCGATATTTCCGACTTTCACGTTACCGAATTTCGATTCGATTTCCAGAATACCGGTATTTCCGCACTCGATATTCCCGTTCGAAATTTTGATTTTCAGGTGGTTCGATGCTCCAATTTAAGCATCGCCGAACCGGTGGTCGATCTCATTCGACCGACCGTTCAACCGCCCGGTCCGGAGCAGTCCGTGTTCGGTTTTCACCTTCGTTTCTCCGGTCATATCCGGAATCGTGGTATTGCCGAATTTATTATGAATATCCAACGACAAGCTCGCCGGCAGGTACAGGGTAAGGTCTATCGTCCAGTTACCCGATAGGTTATCATTCGACTTCCGTTTCAGCGTATAGGTTACGGTATGTTGGTTTTTGGAAAAATCGACTGAAAATTCCTCCAACATTCTTTGGATCTCTTCTGGATTCGCCGATTTGGCGGTGATCACCGTCTGGTAAGAGACTTCAGCCCGATCGGTGGGCACCAGGGTGACGTTACCCCAACGGTGGCTGACTTGAAGATGGTCGGTCGGTGAGACGGTGACCACGTCGGTTAGAACCTTCCGCTGCTCGTAATCCTTTGCCCCTACCGCGCCCGGAAGTACCAGCAGGATGAACAGTAACAGGATGCCTTGTTTTTTCATCGCTATATGTTTTAAAGAGTGTCACACCTCAACCGGCGGTGGTATTGCCGGGATGATTTCCAATAATTCGGTCAGATAGCGGATCGAGCCGGAATAATTCCGGTAAACGTTAAAGATCAACCTCATTCGGTGCTGTTCGTCCAACCGCTCCGAGTCTTCTTCCAATTCGATTCGCGTAAGGGTTTCTATGTTTTCAAGCAGTTCCTTTCGGGAGGGTTCGTCCAGTTTTCGAGCCAACCGATAAACCGGTTCGGCCTGCTGCCGTAATAAGCCGGTGTAATAGTGGAGTACCTCTTCCACCGGATCCTCTGCCGGAAGAGCGGATGAGTAAGGACGGATAATCGGTCGGCCGATCCACAGGAAAAGGAAGAGAAGAATGCCCGCAGCGCTCCAAAAGAGGTGTACAGAGAGCCGGCGGCGTAGTTTGCAGCCTGCGGTCGTTAATCGTCGGACCCTTGCGCACCGATCAGACTCAGAAACCTTCCATGAGTCATCTCTCTCTTGGCCAGTGCTCGATCGGACCTGGTTAAATCCTCGATCGGTAATTCCGCGGGTCTTCCGCCCGGTAGCCTGCCTTCCCTCTTTGTACTTTTTATCCATCGGTAAGCCCGTATTCTTCCGGACGGCCCTATTCATGGGGTCTGAAGATTCGCGGGCTTTATCGAGCCGGGCGGCAAACCGTTCGCGGTGTCCCTCCGCCGGTCGAGTTCCACGAAATTCCATTTCCGGTTTTTCCGGTACAAATCGATCGAATGGTTAATGGCCATTCTTTTCAACAGGGCCTGCATTTGTTTCGGACAATCCAGAAGCAGTTCCGTACGGATCAGCACCTTGAGAATAGTTTCCTACATCACTTCCTCTGCTTGAGTCTGGCGACCGACGATCCGCAAGCTGCTCCCATAGATGGAACGGTGGAACAACTCGTAAAAACGCATTTGCGCTTCCCGTTCCCCTTTCCGGCACTGTTCGACGATCTGAGTATACTCCATGGTTTCTTCCGCGCTGTTATATAAAGAACGGAGTTTTTTCCGAAACGCAACAGCAGAAATCCCATTTTTCAAAAAGAATTTTCGGGACTGGAAAAATGTAACTGCTTTTATTCGGTCGGTATTTAGGTTATTGAGCAAGACCCTGTTAAATCCTGA
>JAJQAW010000257.1:0-10478 GCA_021203585.1 Rikenellaceae bacterium | reverse complement strand
TCCTGAATAGTTCCTGTTCGGAAGAATCGGTATTGAAATGTATCCCGCTTTCATGTTAAACGCAAAAAAAACCGGCCGTCATCGACCGGTTTTTGCGGATTTATAGCTATGGAATTACCTGCGACTGGAAGAACTGCCCGAAGAGTTGCTGTTGGTACTGCTGCTTCCACTGCTTCGCGAGCTACTGCTATTAGAACTGCTGCTGCTTGACCCGCTCGAGCTAATGCGCGAACTGCTGCCGGACGAACTGCTCGAAGAACTCTATGAGGAACTCGAAGAGGAAGAACCGGAGGAAGAAGTACTGCTACTGCGACGGACAGAAGAGTTGCTTCCGGTGGTCGAAGAAGTGTCGTTTCGGCCGGAACTGCTTCCGGAAGTGGTGCCCGAAGCGGAACTACCGGAACCGGATGAGGTGGTTTCCGAAGGCCGGACAGAGGTGCCGGTTCCGGAGGAGCTATTGCTGCTTCCCGAAGGAGTGGCCGGGGTCTCCCGGCGATTGCCCGATGAAGTTCCCGAAGAGGAAGAAGACGTGGTTCCCGTATTGCCCGGGCGCAAGCCCACGGAGCTGCCGGAGGTACGGCGGTCCGAACTGGTAGAACTTCCGCTCGAAGTATTTCCGGAAGGACGGTTGTTCGAAGGGGTAGCCGGACGACGGTCGCTGCTGGTTCCGATCGAGGGGGTACTGGGCCGAGGGTTATTTTGGTAACGGGGCGGATTGGGATTTCGCGTAGGCGCCGGACGAAAATAGGACCACCCGTGGCTGTACATCGGCGGACGCTGATGCGGGTGGTGGATGTGGTAATAGTTGCCCCAATCGAGGTAATACCGGTTAAAACTACCCAGTATATAGTTGAAACGCACGGAACCTAACGGTATACCCAGGTTGACGGAGATATTCAGCCAATTCCGGTTCGGATTGTTGTAGTATCCGTCCATAATGTACTGGAAACGATGTCCCGTCCGCAAGGACAGTTCAGCGCCGAACAGAATATCGCTCGGAGAGAAACCCCGCCGGAGGTACCGCCAAATGACACTGCGGCTGATTCCGTAATCGTAATGTACCTGATCCACAAATCGCTCCGGATAGACGGCCGCGTAATTATTGATGTTGAACCCGTACCGATAAATATCGTCTTCGTAATCCACGTAATAATCCGGATAGAGGTCAAAATCGAAATTGACACTGAAACTTTGTGCCGATACCCTGGGTAAGACCAAGGCAAACATCGCCAGAAATATAAAAATGATCCGTTTCATAATTCATGTGTTAAAAGGAAGGAAACCGAGCTCCCTGAAATTTACTATTAAGTTTATAACGTAAAAAAAGAGTAAAAGTTACTTCCGAGCTTCGCATTCTCTCATTTTGTTTTTATTTTTCCACTCCAGTGTTCGATATCCAGCCGAAGCACGGCGGTACGGTGAAGCGACCGCTCGATGTATGCCTGCGCTGTTTGCCGATGCTCCGGGCTGTACTTTTCCACCAATAGCTGCAAGGCCCGGTATTTTTCCGGCGGATGATCGATCATTCGGATGCGTCCGAAGAGGTGTACGCTGGAATAGAGGGTCGAAAAGCAATCCGGTTGGAGCTGCGTTCGGCCTACCACACAAAAACCGGCCCGGTTATTTTCCCGGATCGCATCCAATTTATGCCCCTGTGGAGCGCTGTGGAAAAAAATCGAATGTTCGAAAAGGGCGTAATGCATCGGAATGCCGTATCCATACCCTTCCGGAGAACACAGGGACAATATCCCGTATTCCGCTTTTTACAGTAGCCGGCGGGCGCCATCCTCATCCCACACTCGGTCTTTACGCCGAAGTTCCCTGAATTTTTCCGTCGTTTAAGTTTGTGTTCCCTCCGAAAGGGGCGGTTCCGAGGCTCTTTTTTTCTTTTTCTTCCGGAAGGTTTCTACAATTTCTTCCAGAATTTGCGATCCCAGGAGTTTACTCATTCCCAGGTAAAAGAAAGAACCTGCCGCAATTTGGGTCGGCAGCAGCCACCAGGAAGAGGCAATCAGGCAGGGTAACGTCATTACCCCTGCGGCCATGGCCACCGCCAAAAGGGCGTATGGAGCGGCATCCCACAGTTGCTCCCGCAGCCGAAACCCGAAGGTTCCGACGACTGCCGTTCCGTAGCCGATCAATACAATCAGTCGGCAGGCCACATCCGCCCACAGGGCCGCAATCAAACCGTGGCGAATGGTCACCAGCAGAAAGCAAACCAACAGCAAAGCGCTCACAATGTCGAATGCCAGCGTAATGTCCGTTCTACCGCGAGCTTTAAAGGCATACCCGTAAATATAACTCAACGAATAGCATATCCCGGAAAAACAGAGAATCCGAATATATGGTACCGCAGGCATCCATTCCTGCCCGATGGTCACCCATACCAGCGAAGGAGCTACGGCCATCAATCCTAAAAAAGCCGGGAAAAGCAGGAATGAAACGGTCCGGAGGGATTTCCGAAAAGCCTGCCGGAAACGGAGCGGATCCTCTTGGAGTTGGGATAGCATCAAATAGAGCGAGTTCCCGAAAATATGGGTGATCACATCCACGCTCGTATTTTTCACCTTATTGGCCTGGTTGTATAGTCCGAGCCGGTAAGTGGGCATGTGGCTTCCCAGCACGGAAGCATACAGATTATTGGAAATATTATTGGCTACGCTGCCCACGATGATCCGGGAAGAGAATCCGAAGAGTTCCCGAAAAGATTTTCCACTGAACATCCAACCGGGAATAAATCCCGATAAGACCCAGCGCATGACGGTTTGAGTAAACGCATGCAACAGGTATTGAGCCACCAAAGCCCAAACCCCGAAGCCCAGGAGGGCCAACCCGACCACCGTAAGGGAAGAGACCATTACCGCAGTCACATTAGCGATTCCCAATTGTTTAAACCGGGAGTGCCGAATCAAATTGGCATATTGAATTTGCCCGAAGGATAAGATAAGTATGCCCAGAAACTGCACCCGTGCGATCAGTGTCAGCTGCGGCATCCGATTGTACGCCGCAACCCAGGGAGCAGCGAAAAACAACACCGTATAAAGCAAAATTCCCAGTCCGAAATTGTACCAAAACATGGTATTGTAATCGACCCGGGAGGCATTGGTCTTTCGAATCAAAGCCGCAGAAAGTCCCCCTTCCGAGAGGATCATGGCCAACCCCGAATACAGAGCCAACGGAGCGACCAAACCGAAAGCGGAAGGGTCCAGAAGCCTCATGCTCAAAATACCGGAGACCATCAGAAAGAGTTGCTGTCCGAATTTATCGAGTGCGCTCCAGATCAACGCTTTTTTGGTACTTTGTTTGAGATCTGACATGTGAGCCGGTTTGAAAAAAACAAAGATAATACTTTCGGCCGGCTCTCGGGCATAGATACCGAAGAATATCCCCTCTCGGCAGCATCGACACCTAGCGCGGTAACCGTTAACCCGGAATATCTTCCCTATCCTGCGGGTTTCAATGATCCCCGAAAGAGCGGCGAACCCGGTGGATCGAAGTAAACCATTCCTTCAATCCTTCCAGGGAAATCGGACCGCCTGTTTTCTTTTTTTTATTGTAATTTTAATCGATACCGATTCGGTCCGTGTTAGATTTTATCTATATTTGCGGTCTACCTGTTGAAGAAGAGAAACCCAAAACTGTTACAATGTAAAATTATGAGAGAATATTCGACGCGACGCAGCTTCTTGCTTCGCCGCACAGCGTGGATTCTGATCGGCGTTGGCACGGCTTATGCCGTTCTTTCTCCAGCGGAGCCTTCCCTGCCCCTGATCCTCGGGCTGTGCTTAATCGGAATTATTTGCGGGTATGCAGCCCACCGGATCGAAAAAAACAGAGAAATCCAATCCCGGAAACTTCGGGACGAATTCGGTAAGGCCAAACCGGATTGAGGGATACATCTCATCGATAAACCAACATTAAAAATCAAATTATGGGAATTGTATTTACGGGGATGATCCTGGTCGTCGGAGGGTTTTTCCTCTGGACGCGGGTGATTCACCCCTATATAAACGGCAGATACGCCAGGTTGGCTACCGTCGCGGAACAGGAATACGCAATCAAGGGGGAGGAAATGAAGCGAGAAGCGTTTGAGAATCCGGAAAAATTCGGAATCTTTAGCCGGATGATACCCGCCCAGGAAAAAATCGTAGCGATAGCCTCTCTGGCAGAGTGGAAAGGCCTCGGTAAAATCTTCCCGGAAGAGGCTCGAACCAGTTCTTCTCCCCTACGTAACCTGCACCATCATTATTTGATTCTGACCGACAAAAGTCTGCATTCGGTGGGATTTGACGGTGAACGATCGGTTTGGCACGAAGTCTTCGATCAGCAGCAGATTCAACACCTTACAACCGGCAAAACGGGAGGAATAGGATCCATGTTCGAGGATGCCCTCCCGGGTATGGAGGGTGATTTCGATCGACTGTGTTTTACATACCATGATAAAAAATACGAATTCAACCTGGATAAATTCGTATCCGGATATCCGATTTTCGAAGTCAAAAAAGATGTGATCAGCGAAAGTTTTTACCGGATTTATAAAGTCCACGGAGAGTCGAATGTAGTCTACGATTACAGGCATATCGCGTTTTATCTGGAAAATAAATTGCGTACGGACCTATATAATGATTTCAAGAAAGCGATCGGCGAACGTTACCGGGTGGAATTTCCTGTCGATTAATCTCCGGCCGGAATTCTCACGGCAAAAATGCCGAGCGGAATAGCTCACGGGCCGTCCGGGCACTACGGATACGGACTGCAATCAGTCGACCTTTCCGATCTGCAGCTCGTTTCGTGAATTTTACGCTTTTTAACGTTTAACGTGCTTTTAATTTTCTTTTCCGTTGCAATTTTTATCTTTGTAAGCGATAGAAGACTAACCATAAAACCAGTTGACCGATATGCATCTTCTCAAACGCTTGCTCTGTTTCTCCGCGTTCGGCCTGTGGGCCGGAACCGTATGCGCTCAATTCACCACTCCCCGATCCGAAGCTCCCTTTAAAACCAAAGCCCAGGTCGGAGCCCTGGCGATGCCCGAAGGGATCGAACCGATCGCCGCACCTTTCCCGATGCCGCAGTTAGTGAAACCGGAATTTCCAGCTTACCGGCTGGATATCACACAAACCGGAGCGCGGCCCGGAAAAAAAGCAACGGCGCAGATTCAAAAAGCCATCGACCAGGTTCACCGGCGCGGCGGCGGTACGGTAAACGTTCCGGAAGGCATTTGGTACACGGGACGATTGACTTTAAAAAGTAACGTCAATTTGCATTTAGCCGAGGGAGCCGAGCTGCACATGGGCGGAGAGATCGAAGATTATCTACCGGCGGTTTTTACCCGCGTCGAAGGGATCGAAGTCATGTCCAGCGGTGGCTTTATCTACGCTTACCAGGCCGAAAATATCGCCCTGACCGGCCGAGGTAAAATCATCGGTCCGGAAATGGATACCCCGGTACGGACCGCACCCAACGCACCGGGAGTGGTCGAAGAGGCCATAGACCCGGATATGCCGGTGGCTCAACGGGTTCATGACGGAAAAGACGGACGGTATTTTTATAAACCCAAATCGATCTGTTTGGTGGAATGCAAACAGATCCTGATCGAAGGCATCACGATCGAGCGGAGCGTTACCTGGAACGTAACGCCGATCTATTGCGACGGAGTCATCATCCGGGGCATCACGGTCAACTCGGTAGGTATTTCGACCGGAGACGGGATCGACATCGAATCTTCCCGAAATGTGCTGATCGAATATTCCACCCTCAACAACGGGGACGATTGCTTTACGATGAAAGCCGGCCGCGATATCGACGGGGTACGGGTAAACCGCCCGACCGAAAACGTGGTGGTGCGGTATTGCCTTTCCGAAGCCGGCCATGGGGCCATAACCATAGGCAGCGAGACGGCAGGATGGATCCGCAACGTCTACTTGCATGATTGTGTATTCGACGGTACCGACCGAGGCTTCCGGTTCAAAACCCGTCGTCCGCGTGGCGGCGGCGGCGAAAATCTATATTACGAACGCGTGCAGATGAATATCAGCCGCAATGCCATCGAATTCGACCTGCTGGGAAGTCCCACCTATGTGGGAGAATTGGCCAACCGGTTACCGGTGCTTCCAATCAACCGGCTGACTCCCATTTACCGGAATATATTCATGCGGGATGTGAAAATCTCCACCGAAGAACTCTTTATTACCGCTAAATGCATTCCGGAAGTTCCGTTGACTAATGTCGTGATGGAACATATGGATATTACCTCCGGCAAACTTATCCTGATGCGGGATGTGCAGGATATCGCGATTCGTAATTCCACCATTCGGAGCCGGGAACAAAATATGGAAATTCTGGAGGGGAAAAATGTCGTTTTCGAAGGGGTCAACCTCATCTTCCGTGAGCAGTAAATCTTGCCTGTCGGGAAGGAGTGTCGGCAAAGAGAGGGCCAGAAGAAAAGCCTATGACATCCGCATCGCTCTCGGGCAATACCGGAACCTTTTTCGGAACAGCGGTATTCCCGAACTGAACCGTCCATCTTTTCGGAAAACCTCCGGGCACAGGGCACCGGAGCCTCCGAACCACGGACGGTAACCGGAAAGAAACACCGGAAAGTATCGTCCTCTCGGATAAAAGCGATTCTTTCACCCGACTATCCCATTTTGTATAAACGCACCGAGAATACTTCCCGGTGCGCTTGTGATCTTTCCGCCGGGCAACCGTTTTTACTCCCCTCTGCTTTCCGCACCGAAAACTCCGCTCCGTGCTTTCCATACCCTGTGGGCACCGTCCGTGAATTTACCTTTTTGTGCCGTTGCAGCCGCTCACCCTGCTCGTTGCGGATTGAAAAAGGGAAAGAGCTTTAAAATTCGGGCAGTCAGGCCACCGGTATGGTCTAAGTTTATGGCGTAAACCTCTACCGATACATTCCGATTTTCGACCTTCGAAGCAGCACTATGTGCCATGTTCTTAAACCACGGGAAAGCAACTGCAGATCTCTATTTCCAGTTTACGCAACGCAAACCGGGAGCGGTTTCCCGCAGATACGGTGCGTGGGGTCATTTCAAATTCCATCGGCTGATCCAGACTTACGGCATGACCGACCTTAGCGAAGAGAGACACCGGAGGGATTGGGTCATAGCGTGTTGTTCCGGGAAGCCCGTCAAAAAAGCAAAAAAGAGAAAACGAAAAAAATTCGTTTTCTCTTTCCAATTTAAATAGCTCCGTTTGGCGGGAGGCGTTTCAGGAATTTCCGAAAACCGAACCTCCTGCAGTTCTTATACTGCTTTCGGAGAGCATGCGTGTAAATGGAACCGCAGCGGTTATAAAAGTCCTCTTTTTTGCAACAACGGAGTACGGCTGGGTTCCTGACCGCGGAATTCCAAATAAAGCTCCATACCGTCTTTGGAACCGTGCTGTTCCAACAAGCGGCGGAAACGAGCGGCAACTTCCGGATTGAATAAATTGCCCGTTTCCGCAAACGCTTCGTAAGCATCGGAGTCTAATACCTCGGACCAGGTATAACTGTAGTATCCCGCAGCATATCCGCTGTTGAAAATATGGTTGAAATAGGGAAATTGGTACCGCGGTGCAATCTCCGGAATTAACCCGCGTTCCTCCATTTTTTGCTGTTGAAACGCCATGATATCGAAATTCTCCGGGTATTCCTTCAGTACATGCAAATCCATATCCAGAATAGTCGCCGCCGTCCGTTCGGTCATGGCAAATCCCTGATTGAAAAGACTGCTGTTGGATAATTTTTCGATCAACGCATCCGGAATGGTCTCTCCGGTGGCGTAGTGTTTAGCGTACATTTTCAAGAATACCGGATCGGTGGCCCAGTTTTCCATGATCTGTGAAGGCAGTTCCACAAAGTCCCGTTCCGTTCCCCGCAATCCTTTATACGAAACATCGCAGACCAGCCCGTGTAAAGCGTGTCCGAATTCATGGAAGAAGGTTTCGGTTTCATCGATGGAAAGCAAAGCCGGAAGATCACCGGAAGGAGGGGTAAAATTGCAAACGATGGTCGAACCCGGAGCTACCCGTTTACCGTCCCGGTAGGTCTGCTGACGGTAGCTTCCGCACCAGGCGCCGCCCCGTTTGCCCGCACGCGGGAAGAAATCCATATACAGCACTCCCAGGTGGGTGCCATCCTTGTCCAGACATTCGTAAACCTGGTTTTCTTCATGATATTTCGGAGCCTGTTCCAACGGACGGAAGGTGATCCCGTACAATTTGTTGGAGAGCAGGAAAATTCCCTCCCGGACCGTCTCCAACGAAAAGTAGGGGTGCAGTTCGCTTTCATCCAAATCGTATTTGGCCGTCCGGAGTTTTTCCGCATAGAACCACCAATCCGAAGGTTTGATCTCCGAGGTTCCTCCCTCAGCCGCTTTGATGGCGGACATTTCGGCCAATTCCGCTTTGGCCCGGTTCAGCGCCGGTGTCCAAATCGGATCGAGTAGATCGTATACATTGGCCGGCGTTTTGGCCATTACGCGGTCCAACACATAATCCGCATAAATATCGAAGCCCAACAATTGAGCCCGTTCGATCCGGTACCGGATGATCTCTTCGGTAATCCTGCGGTTATCGTTCTCATTGCCGCGCATACCCATCGTCAGATAACCCTCGTACAGTTTTTCCCGTAAGTGCGGTTTTGGTGGAATACTGTAGGAAAGGAATCCAGCTCGGTTTATCCAACGTGAATACCCATCGACCTTCCAGGCCCCGGGACTGAGCCGCCTGCGCGGCGGCGTCGATGGAACTCTGCGGAAGGCCCTCCAAGTCGGCCGCATCTTCCAGGACCAGGGTAAAATCCTTGGTATCGGCCAACAGGTTTTTCCCAAATTGCAGCGAAAGCATCGAGAGCTTTTCGTTGATTTCTTTCAAGCGAACCTTTTGCTCCTCGCTCAGATTGGCTCCAGAACGTTCGAAACTTTTGTAAATCCGGTCCAGCAGCCGCATCTGATTGGCATCCAGACCAAGACTTTCCCGTTGATCGTACACGGTTTTAATTTTGGCAAATAGCTCCGGATTCATGCTGATTTCATTACCGTGTTTACTCAGCACCGGGGTCATTTCCTGATTAATGGCTTGAAGCTGGTCATTGGTATTGGCTCCGTTCAGGCCGCCGAAGACGGTCCGTACCCGGGATAGGAATTCCCCGGAATTATCGTAAGCCAGAATGACATTCTCGAATCCCGGTTCTTCGGGATTATCGATAATTGCCTGGATTTCGGCGTTTTCACGCTTCATACCCTCCTGATAAGCCGGAATGAAATGCTCCGGCCGAATCTGATCGAACGGCGGAACACCGAAGGGGGTATTCCATTCGGTGAAAAACGGATTATCGGCACTCCTTTTTTCATCCTTGCCGCAGGAGACGGCCAGCATCGAGGCCGCAGCAGCCAGCAACGTTAATTGTTTGATCTTCATGTGTAGCGTATAAGTTGTGATTAAATGAAAGTCGGCAGTTAAAACATGTAGTCCCACGGAGGAAGCTGTACCGGCGGTTGGTCCAAGGCTGCGACGGACTTTGGATCGAGGTACCGGCGGTGTATCACCAGGCGGAACATATATTCGTCGAACCACTCGTCCGTAAAGGTGAGATATCCCCGGTTTCCGGCGGCCGGTCCCCAGCTGTTCTCAAACTCCCATTTTATGGGCCGGTCGTTTTCGTCCGTGTCGCAACCGATCAACAGCATCGCGTGCGAGGAGCCGCTCTGCCGGGTTAATATGCGGGTTTGCTTGGGCATATCGAAGAAGACACCGAACAAGGAGGCATAATCGTACATTTGCGGGTCCATAATACCGGCAGCCCGGTTGTGCTGTTTACCCACGTCACACGAAGCATACATCCCTTCATCGTTCTTGATCGAAGCCAGCGCCGCCTGTTTGATTACTGTGTTCGGCAAATTGAGGTAAGTCCAATTGATCCCCTCCACGGAATTTCGGTAATTCTGGATCTCGTACATTTTGTAGTATTCCCGCGTCGGATCGTTCATGATCATGATGTACTGCTCCGGAGAGTAATCCTCAGGGGTGATGGCGGCGTAAAACTCCAACGGCGTATAGGTCTTTTCCGTCAGGGTACCGTTTTTCTCTTTGTACCGCCAGGTAAATTCCCGGGGCGGCTCTCCCAAACAGAGCGCCAGGATGCGGTAAATATCCTTCAGGGCCTGCGTTTTCTGGTGGCGAAGCGCCGGTTCTCTTTTCCCGGAAGCGGCCGACTCCCGAATCAGGTAGCCCTCCCGGCGCAGTTTCTCTTTAAGCAAGTTGACCAACTGGCCGGTGTTGTTGGAATGTTCGGTTTCGGGCATGGCCGTTTTCGGTACCACGCCGTATTTCCGGGCAATGTTGTAGTACAGGTTCCATGCTCCGCCGTCGTCCAGCGGCGAACTGAAATAATGCACCACTTCCCGATCATCCATAGGCTTCCCGGCAGTACGGATGACGTTTTCCAAAAATAAGTTGGATTTTTCCAACATATC
>JAJQAW010000280.1:2783-3223 GCA_021203585.1 Rikenellaceae bacterium | reverse complement strand
ATCCCCGTTAAATAGGAATCGATCCCACAGATGATGGCAAAACCAGGCATTGCAAGTGGGCCATACCCCGTAACGCGGACCATCCACCGCACCGGTCGAACGCCAAATGTCGGTGTTGTGGTGTAGGGTCCAGCCCCGCGCCCCGTACATGGCCGCGCTTTCCCGGCCGGTGACCGAAACATCCTCGATTAACCGCAGGAACGGTTCGTGCATCTCGCTGAGGTTGGTGATTTCCGCCGGCCAATAGTTCATTTCGACATTGATATCGGTCGTGTACTTTCCGTCCCACGGCGCTTTTAACCGGTAGTTCCAGATACCCTGCAAATTAGCCGGCTGACCGCCCGACTGGGAGGAGGAGATCAACAAATAGCGCCCGAACTGGAAGTAAAGGGCTGCCAGATGCGGATCGAACGTAGTGGCGAATTCTTCCACCCGTCGGT
>JAJQAW010000280.1:0-2773 GCA_021203585.1 Rikenellaceae bacterium | reverse complement strand
TCGGTCGGTCGGTTTATCCGCCTGCTGGTTTCGGCCCAGATCCAGCGAAACTCGGTCGAAGAAGCGGCGATAATAGGCGATGTGCGCTTCTTTCATCGCCTCGTATGATTTTCCGTCGGCGGCGGCTAAATGCCGCTCTGCCGTTTGAAGGGGATCGCCGGAAATGTCGTCGTAATTGACGAAGTTGGTCCCGGTCGAAATATGGATGATCACCTGGTCGGCACCGCTCACGGTAATGGCTCCTTCCGGTGAACTTTCCAGCGTTCCTCCCCGGTTTTTGATCCGGCTGAGAGTGGTAAAGCGCACTTTACCTTCGATGCCTTCCCGATCTTCTCCTTTGCCGTCGATCCGTATCATATTATCGGCAGCGGTGATACGCGCATCGGAGAAAGGGGTATCGTAAAAGGCCCGAAAGGAAATTTTACCCTCGTGCGAGGAAGTCAACCGAATAACCACCAATTGATCCGGAAAAGAGGTGAACATTTCCCGTTCGAACCGGACATCATCTACCGTAAAGGTCGTTTTGGCCACGGCTTGCCGGAGGTTCAATTCCCGGTAATAATCGGTGTAATTTTCCGTTCCCTGAAAATCGAACCGAAGGGAACCGATCGTCTGGTAGGGCATCCCGTAGGCCCGCGGCGAAATAATAGTCGGCCCGCACAGGGCCTGCGCCTGGGCATTTTTGCCGGCAAAGATAAGCTCCCGAATCTCCGGGAGGGCATCCTGGGCTTTAGGGTTGGTATTGTTGTAGGGTGAACCGCCCCAAATGGTCTCTTCGTTCAATTGGAACTCCTCCTGTAAGGGGTCCCCGAAGACCATAGCGCCCAGCCGGCCGTTACCCAACGGCAGGGCTTCCACCCACACCGAAGCCGGACGCTCATACCATAATTTTAAATCCGGCTCTTGCGGGGCCCTGCAACCGGCGGCAGAAAGAATCGTTAAACCGATCAGTAATTTTTTCATCTTAATATTTGGGTTATCGGGCATTCCGGTTCGGCCGGCACGTGTGAATGAGCTAAAGGTAAGGCGCGCGCCAGTGAATTCCTAGAAAGCCGGACCAACCCCTGTAAAGAGTATGGCGTCCAATCGATCTGTCCGTTCGCACCGAACCGTAACCGGACAAGTTTACTGAATTTCCCGGAAAAACAAAGGTAAAATTCAATCAAAAAGGTGGACATTCTTTGCCGCCGGAAAACGAACAGAAATGTCCACCTATAGCGAAGAACGGATCAAACCCACGGTCTCAGTGCCGAAAATCCGCATTGGGAATCCGTACGACAAAGGTCCGCCTGGCAGAATTGGCGTAAGTATAATCCCGAATCCAATGATTGAGTTCCCGCAACATTTTATAATTGGTCCCTTGCTCGCGAGCCACGGCGGACCAGTCGATTTGAGCCGCGTTGACCTCGATTTCACGATAATCGGTCAGCGGCCGGTAATATTCGTGTGGAGCGATGATAAAACCGTATAGCGATGGATTAGGAGTGATCAATTTGAACGAGAGGATACGAAATACGTACCGCATGGTTTCTTCAGGCAAAAAGAGATCGTAATAATCCGTCACGCCTTGTTTTTGCATGCGGGAATTTACCCCGCCCCCTCCGGCGTTGTACGCGGCGGCGGCCAGGGTCCAGCTTCCCAGCCTTTTTTTGGCATCCAGAATATATTTACAGGCGGCTTCGGTCGACTTTTCGATGTGATACCGTTCATCCACGGCCCGGTTGGCACCGATAAATAAACCGTATTCCTTGCCGGCGGCTTCCATAAACTGCCACAACCCGGAGGCCCCTGCCGAGGAACGGACATTCGGATTCAATCCGCTTTCGGCCATGCACAGGTATTTGAAGTCTTCCGGCACTCCGTATTGCTCCAGAATCGGTTCGATGATCGGAAAATAGCGGGTAGTGGCCAGCAATGTCAGCAGGGTACGGGAATGCATGTAGCACGAGACGGACAGCTCCCGGATCAAACTCTCCCGGGTATCGAAGTTTTCCAGCGGTACCCGCTCGCCGGCAAAATCGAGTTGCAGCGGAAGCGGAGGAACCATTACCGGCGCCATCGCCTCACGTTCTACCAGATTCAGCGGCACCTGGGGTTGTTGCGCACACGCTACGGCGGTGCACCCCCAAACCGCTGCAACGAAGATGATTCCGAAATTTTTCATAACCGTAAATAAAATTCAAAGTTACATTTTTCCGGCCAAACTACCGGCTACCGACCGTTTTAAATAAAACATCCCCGGAAGAACGCTGTCTCCCGGGGAATGCCATTAAAAAGACGTTGTCTTATTTTTTACGGCTGTTAGAAGAACTGGCGAAACGGCCGTTCTCATCGCGCGGCTCGTTTTTAGCATTTTCGCCACGGTGGTCGAGGCTGCCTCTTTTAGAGCGATAGCTGCTTTCCGAACGAGAAGAACTACCTTCTGAACGAGAAGAGCTGCTGCCTGAGCGAGAAGAGCTGCCGCCTGAGCGAGAGGAGCTGCCGCCTTTGTTTCCGCTTTCGTTGCTGGAAGTAAAACGTCCTTGTGAATCACGATTTTCGTTCTGTGCGCGTTCGCTGCGAGCTTCGCTCGAATTTCCATCTTTAGTTTTCATAACTTGAAAATTTTAATAGTTTATTTAATAATTATAGTGGGAATCAGTTCTATCCCGGCCAATCTACCACAAAAGACAGACCAAAAAATAAGATATTCGACTTCGATTCTACGCCGAAAAGGCGGACGCACGGTCTCCTCCCTTGTCCTATCACGGATTGCTGAAAATTAAATGCAGTC
>JAJQAW010000292.1 GCA_021203585.1 Rikenellaceae bacterium | reverse complement strand
TGAAACCGAAGCTTGTTTCTAGATCCGACATCGGCTTTACTTCGGCGCCTTGCGTTAAAGATAAACTGCGATTACCGCAAAAATAATATTGGGCGACCAAACCGATAGAGCCGGAGGCAATACTTCCCCTTTGGCAAATTCTTCGGCAAATTTCATAAACAGAATATAGGTAAAGCAAAGTGCGATTCCGACCCCGATATGCAGCCCCGTGCCTCCCCGCACTTTTCGGGAAGAAAGGGATACACCCATCAGAGTTAAAACGAAAGAAGCCATCGGATAAGCCCAGCGGCTGTACTTTTCCACCTCGATAACATTGATCATATCCGATCCTTTGATTCGCTGTTGCCGCACGAATTGTTTCAATTCGTAATAATCCATCGTTTTAACCAGATTCTCGATATTTCCCAACTCCTGGGAAGTAAGGTTGATGATCGTATCCAGATGCTCGAGCTTCTCGAAATGTTCCTGGTTACTCTCGTCGAACGTCCGCCGGATGTAGTTTGGGGCGGTCCAACGGGTGGAGGTGGAATCGAACCGTACCCGTCCCCCTGCTTCCAGGGATGCCACCAAGGCGCCGTTGTCATAGGTTTCCAAAGCAAAATAACTGGCTGTTCCCGTCTTACCATTGAATCCGCGGATGTAAACAAAAGTTCCGGGAGTAATCTGCCGGAAAATGTGCTGATCATAGGTGGCGCTGCGGCGCGCTTTGCGGGTGAACTGCATCTCGAAATCTTGAATATGCTGATTGGATACGGGAATAACAAAGAGATTCAGGTACAGACTCAGCGCCGTAATGACCGTAGCGGACAGGAAATAGGGCCAAAGCATACGTTGAAAACTCACCCCTCCGGCCAGGATGGCAATGATCTCCGTCTGATAAGCCATCTTGGAGGTAAAAAATATAACGGCAATAAAGGTGAACAAGGCGCTGAACTGATTGACAAAGAACGGGATAAAATTCAGGTAATAGGAAAAAACGATGTCGTTGAGCGATGCTTTATATTCGATAAAATCATCCATTTTTTCCGCCGCATCGAAGATCACCACGATCAAAATGATGAGTGAAATGGCGAAAAAGTAAGTTCCCAGAAACTTCTTTACGATGTAGCGGTCGAGTATTTTAAATCCCGGAAATTTCATTCCTGTCTGTCCCTATTAAAGTCTTCTGGCCAATTTTACAACCATTTCTTCTTTCCAACCGGCAAAGCTTCCATCAAGAATCCGGCGGCGTGCCTCCCCTACCAACCACAGATAAAAGGCCAGATTGTGCATACTGGCGATTTGTGCGGCTAGCATCTCACCGGCGATAGTCAGGTGACGAAGGTACGCTTTTGTGTAGACATTATCAACAAACGCCGTTCCGTTAGGATCGATCGGTGAAAAATCCTCCTGCCACTTGCGGTTGCGGATGTTTATAATCCCCTCCGAAGTAAAGAGCATGCCGTTTCGTCCGTTGCGAGTGGGCATTACACAGTCGAACATATCTACTCCGCGGGCAATGGCCTCCAGCAAATTTACCGGAGTACCGACTCCCATCAGATAACGGGATTTTTCTTGCGGTAGCATTCCGTTTACCACTTCCAGCATTTGGTACATCACCGAAGCGGGTTCCCCTACGGCTAGTCCGCCGATTGCGTAGCCGTCGGCATCAAACTGCTGTACGAATTGAGCCGATCGAATTCGCAATTCGGGATAAACGCAGCCCTGAACGATCGGGATTAGCGACTGGGTGTGTCCGTATTTCCCGGAGGTTTGTTCGAAGCGATTGAAGCAGCGTTCCAGCCATCGGTGTGTCAATTCGAGTGATTGACTGGCGTAATCGTACTCGGCCGTACCGGGAGGGCACTCGTCGAAGGCCATCATCAGATCAGCGCCGATGGTGCGCTGGATATCGACCACCCGTTCCGGGGCGAACAGATGCCTGGAGCCATCGATGTGCGAGCGAAAATGGCAACCCTCTTCGGTAAGTTTACGGTTAGCGGCCAGGGAAAAGACCTGGAAACCGCCGCTATCGGTGAGAATCGGTTGATCCCATCCCGAAAAGGCGTGGAGTCCTCCTGCTTTTTCCAGAATATCCATACCCGGACGCAGGTAAAGGTGGTAAGTATTACCCAGAATGATCTGAGCATTGACCTGGTCCTTCAGGTCCCGGTGGAACACCCCTTTGACACTGCCTACCGTACCGACAGGCATGAAAATCGGAGTTTGAATCGTGCCATGATCGGTAACTACCTCGCCGGCACGGGCCGCTGTAGCGGTATCGGTATGTTGTAGTGTAAATCGCATCGGAATTGCAAAAGTAACATTTTCATCGCTTATTCCGAGCAACTCCCGGCACAAAACTTACCCGTGTGCGAAATTGATTATCTTTGCGGAAAATTAGCTGAATGGTGACCAGAAAAAAACAATCGTATCCTCTGATCGAGGGGCTTGAAATCATCGATATCGCCGCCGAGGGAAAATCCCTGGGCAAATACAACGATATGGTGGTCTTCGTTCCGATGACCTTACCCGGAGATGTGGTGAATGTGCAGATCAACAATAAGCGACGACGCTTTATGGAAGGATTTGTAACCGAATACCTTACCCGTTCTCCGCTCCGGGTAGAACCGTTCTGCCGTCATTTCGGCAGTTGCGGCGGATGCAAATGGCAGCATTTGCCCTACAAGCAACAGCTTCTCCAAAAACAGCGTCAGGTTCAAGACCAGTTGGTACGAATCGGCCAGATCGAAGTTCCTGAAATTTCGCCGATCCGGGGCTCGGAAAATACCCGTTATTACCGCAATAAATTGGAATATACCTTTTCTTGCAAGCGTTGGATGACCCGCCAGGAGATTGAAAGCGGGGTACCCATTGAAAACCCGAATGCCCTGGGATTTCATATTCCGGGCATGTTCGATAAAATTTTGGATATCGAACATTGCTGGCTGCAACCGGAACCCTCCAATGCCATACGCCTGTCCATCCGCGAATTTTGCCTGGAAAACGGCTACGAATTTTACGATCACCGCAAACATTCGGGCTTCCTGAGGAACCTGATTATCCGAACCGCTTCGACCGGCCAGACCATGGCCATCGTGATTTTCGCCCGGCACGAAGCACAAAAACAACAGGCGCTGTTGGATCATTTGGTAAAACGCTTCCCGGAAATTACTTCGCTCATGTATGTGATTAATCCCAAACTGAACGATCCGATCCACGACCTGCCAATCTACCAGTATTACGG
>JAJQAW010000027.1 GCA_021203585.1 Rikenellaceae bacterium | reverse complement strand
ATCTACGAATTTGCCGGACAAACGCCGCTCGCCCGCAAATACACCGACCGGACCGCTACGCGCGAGTACCTGAAAGAACTTCGCCACCTGCTCTCCCACGAGGCTTACGAACAACGGCTGGAGAGCGATGCCCAATGGCATGAACAGATGGCGGCCGGACAAAAAGAGGCTCGGCGGAAGCAGGCGCAGGGTGAAACTTTAACCCCTGAAGAAATCCGATTCCTGAGTTACGAGCCGTCAACCGAACTGCGGACTTTCGAGCAGCACCTGCAGCGCTACGGGAAAGAGTTTTTCGAACGGTTCGGTACCGATATTCCGGCCTACGGCAACTATTTCGACGAAAATTACGATTACTTTTACGGGGGAGAAGGCAGTTATGTGCTGCAGGTAGATGAGGATGTGAAAAGTCTGGGGATTCCCAATTTCGACAAACGGTTGCTGGACCGCGCCATCACCCTGCTGGAACAGGGGAAAGAAGTAGAAAAAGCCCGACGCATCCTGGCCCGGTATACGCTGGTGGATTTCCCCACCGCGGACGCATGGCGGCAATGGTATGATACGAACCGGGATCGGCTGTTCTGGAGTGAATCCGGGGGATGGCTCTTTTTGATCGATAGCCGGGAGCCCGGATCGAACGATTATCGGGCGCGAGAACACCGTGTTGCGGTAAAGAGCATCGATGCCGGAGGGACCGACCACCACCACCCGGTTGCCGTTGCGGCAGAAGTCATTCCCCTGCAGGAGGGAGGAAAAATGATTTGCGTCAAGATCAACATTCATCCGGGCTACCACGTGTACCGGGATATCGGCCCCGGAGACGCCTTTATTCCTACCACCCTGAGGATCGAGCTACCGGAGGGGGTCTGTGCCGCGGGCCCGTTAACGGCTCCGCCCGGAAGAAACTACCATTCTTCGGGAACGACCGTATACGAGGACCAGGTCGTATTTACTCAAACCATTACCGGCTCGGCCCACGGGAAGGCTCGATGCGTACTGACCTTCCAATGCTGCGATTCGCACATCTGTTTCCCTCCGCAAGAAGAACAATGGGATCTTCCGTTATAGCGGGCCGCGGGCTCGGATAACAGGCACCGCCGGCGGCATGATGCCGCCGGTGTTTTTTTCGTGGGAGCGGACTATCGATTCGGTAATTCTCCGGCAACAGGCGGAAATTTCCCCTAACCGGATCGGGGCATGGAACTTCGGGAAAAAATTCCGAACTTGTAGCTCTCCTTCCCCTGGAATGAATCGGCTATCCTACCGAGGGGATTGGAATACAATTTGCAGGGGTAGCCTTGTTTATAATGACAATCACCGGTAATGAAAAAATTATACTCGTACTTCTGGCCCTGCTCCTTGTTGTGGTAATGGTTTTACTGATTAAAACATGGACTTATAATTTCGAAACACCGCAACCGGCTATGGAACAGACCGAAAATATCTCCTACCTTCCTTCTCCGGAAGCCATCCGGCGCTTTGCCGGCGGCATCCGGATACCGACCGTCAGCACCGAAGTGTACGAGGATACCGATTTCCGGCCCTTCGACGAATTTAAAACCTATTTAGCCGATGTGTATCCGCGGGTCAACGAAACGATGGAAACCGAAACGGTCAACACGTACGGACTGGTTTTCCGCTGGAAAGGCAAAAATCCGAATCTAAAACCGATCCTGTTCTTATCGCATTACGATATGGTTCCGGTGGCCGGATACGATCCCGACCAATATTCGGAAGACAACGATTTTTTCCTCGATCCGGAAGAAGCCTTCTCAACACCGCTCGATGAGATTTCCGAACAATGGGACTATCCCCCCTTTTCCGGGGCGGTGGCCCGGGGACGCATTTACGGACGCGGTACGCTGGATATGAAATGCATGCTGTTCTCGTTGATGGAGGGAGCCGAAACTCTGATCGCAGAGGGCTTTCAATCGGAACGGGATATCTGGTTTGCCTTCGGACATGACGAGGAAGTGGGAGGCCGCCAGGGAGCTTTGCAGATCGCCGCCATGTTCCGGGAAAGGGGTCTATCCTTCGATGCCGTCTACGATGAAGGAGGCATCATTGCCGCACCCGGTGCGGCCATGGAGAGCATCCAAAAACCGCTGGCTCTGGTGGGTACCGGAGAAAAGGGATTTCTCACGCTCCGTCTTCGGGTAAAAGGACTCGGAGGACACTCTTCCATGCCTCCAGCCAAAAGTTCGCTGGTATACGCAGCGGAAATTATCGAACGGCTTAACACCGAACAGATAGCCGCCCGAATCATTCCCCCGATCGCCTCTTTTCTGGACCATATCGGCTCACAAATGAGCTTCCTCGATCGGATGACCATCGCCAACCAGTGGATCATGAAACCGCTGCTGATCCGCAATCTCGAAAAAACACCCGCTTCCAATGCTTTGGTGCGTACGACCACGGCCATTACCATGGCCCGGGGAAGCGACGCGGCGAACGTATTGGCCTCGGTGGCGGAAATTACTGTGAATTTCAGGATTTTACCTGGCGATTCGGTGGCCGGTGTGATCCAGCATGTGCAGGATATTTGCCAGGATTACGAGGTGGACATCGAAGTGGTTTCCGAACGGGAACCTTCCGGCATTTCTTCCGAAAGCACCCGGGGATTCGAGATAATTCGGGAAAAAATCGGGCGACTGTATCCGGATGCGATCGTCTCCTCCTACATTACCATCGGGGGAACCGATTCTTATAAATACCAGACGGTAAGCGAGCACATTTATCGTTTTCTGCCCATGCAGCTCAATACCTTCGAACAACGAACCATTCACAATGAAAACGAACACATCTCCCTAGAGAATTACGGAAAAATGCTCTGGTATTTCCAGGAAATTATGAGCACATTTTAAGCCGAAGAGAGGAAAACCGGATATAAAAAAATCGAAGAAAAGCTAAAATTTTATCTTCGTGAACCACAGACTCTTAAACAGCTAAAAAGGAACGATTATTTCTGCAAAATTAACTATAAATTCGGAAAGTTTCAAATCCAGGAGCTTTCCCCGCTAATACCTTTAATTCCAAAGCAGAGTGGTTAAAAATTTAAAGGCAAAAATATACACGGTTATATTGCAAATTCCCTGATCATTAATCGTTGGTTTTATGATACCGGCAACCAGCGGCAAGCGAACAGGGAAACTACAAACCGAATGCCGGAATTAGTTTCTGGCGATGAAAGAGTTGAAAATTTTACAGGGTAAATTTCGCATATCCTTTTTT
>JAJQAW010000150.1 GCA_021203585.1 Rikenellaceae bacterium | reverse complement strand
CACCGAGGATCAGCACCGGACGGCGATCGGTTTTCATTACGTTCAGGTAGCATTCCGCCCGCATATTGTCGTTAAATCGGGAATGGTAAACCACGACCCGGTTGCCGAAATAGTTTTGCAGCCGTTCGATCAGCTGGGTAGTCAGGGCGATTTCGGGAAGAAGGTAAAGCGCATCCTTTCCCGACTGCAATACATTTTGTATCAGATGGATATAAATTTCCGTTTTCCCGCTTCCGGTGATACCGTGCAGCAGGGTGGTTTTCTTCCGGCTGAAATGTCCCCCGATCTCTTCGATCGCCGTTTGCTGGGCGGGAGTTAATACGGGCAGACAGGCAGTATCCGTTTGGGCCGTATCGTAACGGCTGACTTCTACCTCCACGGTACGAATGTATCCTTTGTCTGTCAGTGCTTTTAAAACCGCCGCGGATGCGTACCCTCCCTGGATAAACCGGGATTTAGAGTAGGATTTCAGGGGCGGCTTTCCTTCCGGATTCAACAGAGCCGATAACCGGAGCAATGCGCTTTGTTGTGCCTTTGCCCGGTGGAGGGAATCGAGAGCGGTATGGAATGCCTCTTCGACCGCCAACGATCCGTCCAGGCAGATATGCGTTTCCGTCTTCGCCGAATACCGCTCCTGAATGCCTTCGGTATAGCCGGAACTTTTCAGGGCGGCCGGAATGGCCGCTTTCATCACCTCGCCGATTCCGCACAGGTAATACCGGGCCAGCCATTCCCAGAATTTCATCTGACGAGGATGGACCACCGGCACGCTGTCGGTCACCGAGACAATGGATCGAAGCCGCCTGGCCGCGGGTTTGTCCCCGTGGACACGGTAAACGATGCCTGTATAATATTTCCTTGGGCCGAGCGGAACCACAACCCTGGCCCCGTGCTGTATGGTGTCGGTTAATGCTTCGGGTACGGTATACGTATACGTTCCCTCAATGGCAAGAGGAAGAATGACATCGGCATATAATTCCGTACCGGCCATTAAAACAACTGCCCTTGTTGAGTATCGTCCGCCGTTTCCGTTTCCCCGCTCTCCGTATGACCGTAGTTATTCACATATGGGAACCGATGGGACAAATCGTTGTTTTCCTTCCGGTAAGCATCTGTCTCCGGAAATTCTGAATCCGGGGAGGTTCCTCCCAGCATAGCCATAAACTCGCTCTCACTGATCAGCGGAACATTCAGCTTACGCGCCTTGGCCCGTTTGGAATCCCCGACCTTTGCTCCGGCAAGCAGATAGGTGGTATTGGAGGAAACGGCCGCCAGGTTTTTCCCGCCATGTGCATCGATCAGGGCTTTGAGTTCGTCCCGCGAATGATTTTCGAAGGTACCTGAAATAACGAACGTCTTACCGGCCAGTACGGTCGATGTCTTTTCCTGTTCCACCATTTCGAACTGCAAGCCGTATCCCCGCAGGCGGTCGATGATGGTCCTGTTTTCCCGGTCAGCAAAAAAAGCCAGAACGCTGTCGGCTATTTTACCGCCGATCTCTTCAGCCTCCAGCAGTTGTTCCCGGTTAGCATGAAGCAGGTGATCGAAATTTCGGAAATGCATAGCCAGATTTTTGGCTGTAGTTTCCCCTACGAACCGCATCCCGATCGCATACAATACCCGGGAAAAGGGAACATTTTTGGAATTTTCGATACTCCGGATGATATTATCCGCCGATTTCTCGCCCAGACGGGGCAGAACGGAGAGCTGTTCTTTTTTCAGTTCATACAAATCCGCTATATTTTCCACCAGCTTATTTTCATAAAGCAACTGTACCGTTTCCTCCCCCATTCCTTCGATATTCATCGCCCGCCGACTGATAAAATGCACAATTCGCCCTACAATCTGAGGAGGACAATGCAGGTAATTGAGGCAGTAGTGGCGGGCTTCCCCTTCGGGTTTTTGCAAATGCGCTCCGCAGGCCGGACAACGGACAATAAAATGAAAAGGTAAGCTGTTCACCGGCCGACGGGAGAGTTCCACGCCGGTAACCTTTGGAATAATCTCCCCTCCTTTTTCGACGTACACCCAGTCATGGAGCCTCAGATCGCGCAATTTGATCTGATCTTCATTATGGAGCGAAGCACGTTTGACCGTCGTTCCGGCCAGTTGCACCGGAGTAAGGTTGCCTACCGGAGTCACCGCTCCCGTCCGTCCGACCTGGAAATCGACGGACAGCAATTCCGTCAACACTTGTTCGGCTTTGAATTTATAAGCGACCGCCCAACGCGGGGCCTTCGCGGTACTGCCTAACTGACGGCGTACCTGATACGAATTTACTTTGATCACCACCCCGTCCGTATCGTACGGAAGATCGAGCCTGGCTTTATCCCAGTGGGCGATAAATTCCGATATTTCCTCCAATGAACCGCATTTTTTCATATGCGGTGAAATTTTAAATCCCCATCCACGGGCCATTTCGAGCGTTTCAAAATGTCCCGGCGCAGGCATCGGATCACTGGTCAGGTCATACAGGTAGCTATCCAGTCCGCGTTTGGCTACGATGGAAGAATTTTGAAGTTTCAGTGTTCCGGCGGCGGCATTCCGCGGATTGGCAAACGGTGTTTCACCGATCTCTTCCCGCTCCTGGTTCAGGCGTTTGAAGGATGCATGCGGCAGGAAAATCTCGCCCCGTATTTCGAAAAACGCCGGATAACCCTCTCCTTGAAGTCGCAGCGGTATGGACCGGATCGTGCGTATATTAGCCGTCACATCGTCTCCCGCCGTCCCGTCGCCGCGCGTTACGGCACGGGTCAGCACGCCGTTTTCATAAGTCAGGCTGATGGCTGTCCCGTCGAATTTCAGTTCACAAACATATTCCACCTGCCGGTCCGTCTCCTTGATTATTCGGTCATTGAAGTCCGAAATCTCGTCCATCGAATACGTGTTGGCCAGCGAAAGCATCGGAAAACGGTGGCGCACCTGTTCGAACTGGTTCGTAATATCGCTTCCCACGCGCTGAGAAGGAGAATTCGGATCGGCCATATCGGGATATAATTCCTCCAGCCCGATCAATTCCCGCATCAGCTTGTCGTAATCGTAGTCGCTGATTTCCGGCCGGTTCTGTACATAGTATAGGTAATTATGGTGATCTAGCTGCCTGCGCAACTCCGCTATTCGGTCTTTCATGCTTGGTGAATTTGGTGTAAAAATAGTCAAAAAAACCTGACATGAATTCATTCGGAATGGATGCCAGTTTCAAACAATTTTCTTATATTAATGGCATAAAATAGGCCAGATT
>JAJQAW010000007.1 GCA_021203585.1 Rikenellaceae bacterium | reverse complement strand
CATCAATGAGAAATCGATGCAGCTGAACTTCACCAACGAAGGCGGAGTGGACGGCACGACCCGCTTTCTGAAAAATATTACCGGAATGTGGCTGCTTGAAGAGTGCCGCCGCGAATGGGAGAAAGAGGGAGCCAATTATTCCTATCCGGAATTGGTAAAAATGGCCACGGAAGAGAAACCGTTCCGTTTCATGATCGATCCGGACGACCCTTCTTTTGCTCATCCGCAAAGTATGACGGCAGCCATCAAGGCCTATTGCGTGCGTACTGGCCAAACCGCCCCGCAAACTCATTCCGAATTCGTACGCACGATTTTCGAAAGCTTGGCCTTAAAATACCGGGCCGTACTGGAAATGCTGGAATCGGTAGCCCCGTTCGAGATCGATATCCTGCATGTAATCGGAGGCGGCTCACAAAACGCCCTGCTGAATCAGTTTACGGCCAATGCACTCGGTATTCCGGTACAATCCGGACCTTCGGAAGCGACAGCCATCGGAAACATCATGATGCAGGCACAGGCTTCCGGAATGGTCAAATCCCTGTGGGAGATGCGCGAAATGATCGGTTCCTCGATCGAAACCCGGCTCTACGAACCGGAGCATGCCGAATTTTGGCAAGAACAATACCTGAAATTTAAAAAAACGTGTAACCTATAGTCTCACCTAAAAATCATCAAACAACATGAGCAAACAAGCATTGGATCAAGCGTATGCCGCTGCCGTAGAACGCTACAAATCTCTCGGAATCGACGTGGAAAAAGCACTCGCCGAACTCGATAAACTCTCCATATCCATTCACTGCTGGCAGGCGGACGACGTGGCCGGTTTTGAAGTAGCCGAAGGCGATTTGACCGGTGGTATCGCCGCTACGGGCAATTACCCGGGTGCAGCCCGCAACCCGGAAGAACTGCGCGCCGACCTGGAAAAAGCCTTATCGCTGCTGCCGGGTAAGCACCGAGTCAACGTGCATGCGTTTTACGGCGATTTCGGCGGTCAATTCGTAGACCGCGACCAGATCGAGCCGAAGCATTTCCAAACCTGGATCGACTGGGCCAAAAAAGTAGGCGTTTCTCTGGATTTCAATTGTACGCTTTTCTCGCATCCCAAATCGGAAAACGGTACCCTGTCGGCCTTGGATCCGGAGACCCGTGCCTTCTGGATCGAACACGTAAAGCTTTGCCGTTGGATCGCCGAAGAAATGGGTAAAGCTCAGGGTAACCTCTGTATCCACAATATCTGGGCACCGGACGGCTCGAAAGACCTGACGGTGGATGCCTACATTTACCGCAAAAACATGAAAGAGTCGCTGGACAAAATCATGGAGGATAAACGCGATCCGAAATACATGCGGGACTGTTACGAAAGCAAGTTATTCGGTATCGGACTGGAGAGTTACACGGTGGGCTCGAACGAATTCGTACTGGGATATTGCTTGAAGAACAACATGATGGTTACCCTCGATGCCGGCCACTTCCATCCGACCGAAGGCATTGCCGATAAAATTTCTTCGGTGGCTTTGTTCTCCAACGAAATCATGCTTCACGTCAGCCGCCCGGTGCGGTGGGATAGCGATCACGTGGTAATACAAAACGACGATCTGCAATCGTTGGCCCATGAAATCGTACGGGCAGATCTGCTGGATCGGGTACACGTGGGTTTGGATTATTTCGACGCCTCGATCAACCGCCTGGGAGCTTATGTGATCGGTGTCCGTGCTACTCAAAAAGCGTTCCTGAAAGCTTTCCTCGAACCGGTGGAACAACTTCGGCAATTGGAAGCAAACGGTCAGTTCTTCGAGCGTCTGGCTTGTCTGGAGGAACAAAAATCCCTGCCCTGGGGTGTAGTTTACGATTACTGGTGCGCACAAAAAGGAGTGCCGGTAGCCGCCGATTATATTGCAGAAATTCAGCAATATGAAAAAGAGGTAACTTCTAAACGGTAGACCATGGAAGTACTGCTTGGTTTATTAATCATCGCCATCGGTAGCTTCGGGCAATCCAGCTCGTACGTGCCGATCAATAAGGTGAAAAACTGGTCCTGGGAGAGCTTCTGGCTTACCCAGGGCGTTTTTGCCTGGCTGGTTTTCCCGTTATTGGGAGCCCTGTTGGCTGTTCCGGCGGGAAGTTCGCTGGGACAGATTCTTTCGGCCGGAGGCGCCATGAAATCGTTGGGCTTCGGAATGCTGTGGGGAATCGGGGGATTGACTTTTGGCCTGAGTATGCGCTACCTGGGAGTGGCGCTCGGGCAATCGATTTCCCTGGGTACTTGTTCGGCTTTTGGAACCCTGATTCCGGCTATCATGGTCGGCGACAATCTGTTTTCCGGAAAAGGTTTGATCGTGCTAACCGGAGTCTGCATCACCATCGCAGGTATTGCCGTGATCGGTTATGCCGGCAGCCTGCGCGACAAAAACATGAGTGAAGAGGATAAGAAAAAGGCTATCAAAGACTTCGCCCTGACCAAAGGATTATTGGTTGCCCTGCTGGCCGGGGTGATGAGCGCCTGTTTCAACCTGGGACTGGAATCCGGAGCGCTGATCAAAGCCAAAGCGCTTGAATTGGGATCCAACGGCATGTTCGCGCAGAATCCGGTCACGCTGTTGGTTACATTGGGAGGTTGTTTGACCAACCTGGTGTATTGCCTTTACCAGAACGCCAAAAATAAAACCTTTAGCGATTATACCCGTTCTTCCGGCGCAGTGTGGGTTAATAACCTATTATTCTGCGCATTGGCCGGTTTACTTTGGTACTCGCAGTTCTTCGGACTGAGTGCCGGACAGAGTTTCTTCCAACCGGGGAGTGCCGTTATGGCCTTCTCATGGAGTATTCTGATGGCGTTGAACGTCACCTTCAGTAATGTTTGGGGGATTATCCTGAAGGAATGGAAGGGATGCAATAAAACCGTGGTCACCGTGCTGGTTATCGGTTTGCTGATCCTGTTGTTTTCAGCATTCTACCCCACGCTTATGGAAATGAATCAATAACACCAAAGGCTTCCACAAGAAGCTAGGAAATGGGAATGGCCGGAAAAAAATTCCGGCCATTTTTTCACTACCTGTTCGCCTTCTTATCCGCCGCTCCGAAACCGGATCCGGCCCGAAAAAATCCGAAATAGCCTTGTTTAAAGGAAAAACAAACCCCAAAGACTCCGACGTCCCTGGGGTTACTGATGCAAGCCGAAAAGAAAATTATTCCACCGGATGTTCGGTCATGACCATCTTGAATTTGTCCAGATCGGCCAATTCGGAATTCATGATGTATTCATA
>JAJQAW010000346.1 GCA_021203585.1 Rikenellaceae bacterium | reverse complement strand
GGCGAAGGTTCGATAAAAACGAGGATCCCTCTTATGGAAAAAGGCCAGTTCATTATACGCAAAGGAAGAATCGCCGGGTTCCTTACCGTCGGCCATCGGCCAAAGATCGATCATTTCGGCCGGCACCAGACGGGTCCCCCCTCCGATGATCACATTCGTCGAAGGCCGGCAGCCCTTTTCCCAACCATTTAACTTCTGAAGCTGACGATCCGTCTTGGAATTATAAAGAGTCACCATAACCGCCTCCGGACTGTCGTAATGGAGGAACATTTGCTCCCATTGCTTGGCGTTTTCGGAAGCGGTACTTTCCACCAGTCGATGGCCGGCGGCCAGGGCAATTTCATAGGCCTGCTGGCACGCTTCATAAGCTGCACTCCATCGCTGCGGGTCGTCTGTGCGGTTGAAAAGCGGACTGGCCCACAAGAGCGCCATTCTACCCTTCAACGCCGCGGCCGCGGCTTTAGTTAAGCGTCCCGTTTCGGAAGCGGGCCAAACCTCGGGGAGCAGTTCAATGGCCTGTTCCAGGTCGGCCTGAATAAATTCATAGGTTTCCCGGGTGGTACTACGGTTAACCATCAGATCGGCCCCGTCGTTGGTGCTGAGAATCGGATCCTGCGGATAGTCGATCAACGGTACGCCTCCGAAATACTGAAACAACATCATGTAGTTCCATGCGCGCCAGAAATAGGTTTCTCCGCGCATAGTTCGCGTACCTTCTTCCCCCAACTTACTACCCTGGAGTCCTACCAAGCACACGTTGGCATTGCGGATATGCATGTACACGCCTTCGGTCGGTTTATTGGTTCCGAACCACGTCGGAAGGTTGTTGTTGCTGACCGAAAGCTCACTCGCGGCATCTCCCCAGGTGGGACTGCCTCCATACTCCCAGGTCATCATCGTGCTCCATTCATCCGCCACACCGGCATTGACCCGGGTAGCGCTCCGTTTCTCGGTAGACTCGGGCAGGCTGTACGTGTACAGGTAATCCACCCGCGCCTGAGCCAGTCCGTAGTTATCGAAAATTTCCCATCCTCCCCCGTTATACAGGCGCTTGTTTTTCAAAAAATCGTCGCCGCATCCGCAAGCCAGAAGACCGATAACGGTACACAGCAGCCCTGCTTGCGCGAGTCTGATCAAGGTTATTCTTTTCTTCATGATATACTTTTTTAAAATCCGATATTCACTCCCAGGGAAATTACCCGGGTGGTGGGATACCCTCCGTATCCCTGAAGTTGGTTGTAGTATTTTTCCGGCCAGGGATTGACAAAACTGATCAGGTTTGTTCCGGTCAGAGTAACCCGCAGGCTGGCGATATTGATCTTTTCGACAACCTCCCGAGGGAGCGTATAACCCAACGTAGCGTTATTCAGGTAAAGCCGGAACGAGGAGACATGCCAGATGGATGAGGTGTGGGTGACATTGCCGATAGCCGGATTGGGCCACTTCCCGTCAATGTTAGCCGGAGCCACGATCTGCCCGTTGGCATCCTTTATATCCGCAAAATGAAACATATCTTTCCAAAATACCGGCACATTGGTCAGGTCCAAGCCGCTGGCAGAAGGTCGCACACTGACCTGGGGATATCCGCCCCAAGAGAAGGAAAGCCAGGCATTGAGTGAAAAATTTCTCCAACTCAACCCCAGATGCATATTCGCACCGCCTATCGTGGTGCGACGGGCCAGGCGAATCTGATCATTGCTGTCGATTATTCCGTCCCGCCCCTCGTAGCTTCCATCCGGATTCTGCGGACCACGAATATCCCGGTAGCCGACGATTCCGGGGTATATTTTTTTACGTCCATCCTCGGTGGTCACATCGGTACCAAAATAATTGGTGATATTGTATTCTCGAAAATAGGCGTCGATCTCCGCTTCGCTTCTTAAAATTCCGATCGCATCGTACCCCCCATGTACCGGTATTTAACGGTCCGTCTTTGACCACGCTGTTGAAAGAAGGAGTCGCGGGCCAGTCCCGTTTCCGGGCGCGGCCGTCGCTCCAACTGGTATTGACATTTACGTAATAGCCAACCGAGCCAATACGGTCGCGCCAACCGAGGGCCAGATCGACTCCGAAATTATCCTGGGCATTGTAATTTTCGTTGGCCAGATCGGCGCCAATGGTGATCGGAACCGAAGCTCCCGAGCGTTGGGCCAGCAAATCCCGCCCCCGGTCGAAATACCCGTCCACGGTAACGGATAACCGCGAACGTAGGAAACGGGCGTCGAATCCGATACTGTGTTTGTATTTTTTATCCCAATGGGCGTTTCGGTTAGGAGCGCTGTTCAGCGCCATCGAGAATTTCTTGTTGTTGTCTCCTCCCAGCACGGGACCTTTATCGTGGTTATAGGTAAAGCGCTGCATCCAGGTCCAATCTCCCGTGGAGTCCGTCCCGGTCAACGCCCAGCCGACCCGGATTTTCAAAAAGTCGATCCAGGAAACCGACCGGAAAAAATCTTCTTCCGAGATCACCCAACCCGCCGATAGGGAATAAAACGTTCCCCAGTAATTCTCCGGAGAGAATTTGGTCGATGCATCCGAACGAACTAGAAAAGAGAGCAGGTACTTGTTGTCATAATCGTAATCCAGCCGGCCGATATAGCCTAACGAAGCGCCGACCAACCGGTCGGAAGAAAGGTCCAGATCCCCCAGCGCCCCATTGAATTCGCCGGTATAATCCGCGATGGGTTCCCCTTTAATCATGGTTTGTTTGCGCTCTTCCCGTTCCATGCGCTCCATCGAAAAGACCGCGCTCACGCTGTGTAGACCGAACGAACGGGCATAATTGACATCGAAATTGACCTGGTATTGCTCCTTGTTGTGGATGTAGCGCACCAGACGGTTGTCGTTGCGGCCCTTGAGGATATTGAGGTTGTTCTCATCCATCAGATGACCGCCGACATCTCCCAGAAACGGCCCTTCGTCGATCCAACGATGCCCTCCGCTGCCGCCGCGTTGTTTCAGCCGAAGCAATTCCACATAGGTACCCAACCGGTTGTCAAAATCGGTACCGAAGGTCTGGGCGTAGCGCAATTTGGCGGATAAACCTTTCAACAGTTCACTCCAACCGAAATCATAGGCTACCGATCCATTGATGCTTATGTTGATCGGACGCTTGCTCATGCGGTTATCCAACTCCTGCATGGCGAACCAGTTGTACATATTGGCCGTGTTTTCTCCCGAAGTACTGTTTTCAAAGTTGGTCCGTACCAGGTAATGCCGGTTTCCGATATCATCGTAGAGCTCCCAGAGAATGTGGCGCGGGGTTTGCAA
>JAJQAW010000261.1 GCA_021203585.1 Rikenellaceae bacterium | reverse complement strand
CACTGCCGCAGGATACGGACACCCGATCAACCGATTCCCGTTCACCCGGTTTTAAATTCCGGCCTGGAAAAAAAATCTTCATCTTTATTCTCCGGCCGCCGGTCGGTCGGCTTCTCGTCTGCGGCATTATTTATGAAGAACGCCCCGGTGCATCGGGACGAGGGTGCCGCTTGTCCGGAATGGAAAAAGATATCGGAACATGAGAAAAAGAAAATTTCCCTTATACGCTAAAATATTGCTGGGCATGGCCGGCGGAGTCCTGGCCGGGCTCTTGGCGGTAGCCGGTAATTTCGGCGGGGCGGTCCAGGATTGGATCGGACCGTTCGGGGTAATCTTCATCCGGTTGCTCAAATTGGTAGCCGTTCCGTTGGTACTGCTCTCCTTGATCAAGGGCGTGAGCCATTTACAGGATATTCGCCGGTTATCGCGGTTGGGGTTAAAAACTTTGGCCATTTACATCGGCACTACCTTTGCCGCTATTCTGATTGGCATCGGCATGGTTTCGGTGATTCGACCGGGCATGGTTTTTCCTCCGGAGCGTGCGGAGGAATTCCGGGCCGCTTACGGGGAGGCGGTCGACGTGCGAGCCTCCGATGTCGATCAATTGGAAAAGAGCGGACCGTTGGATTTTCTGGTGGAAATGGTTCCCGAAAATATGATTGCGGCCGGAAGCGACAACGGCCGGATGCTCCAGATCATCTTTATGGCCGTTTTATTCGGGATTGCCATCGTGGCCCTGCCCCGTCGGGTAACCTAGCCTGTGTTGGACCTGGTGGACAGCCTGAATGAAATCATCCTGAAAATCATCCACTACATCATGTTATTCGCCCCGTTCGGGGTTTTTGCCCTGATGGCCGATCTGGTGGTTGGATTCGGTGGAGAAACGGCCATCTTCGGCGCTCTCGGGATGTATATCCTGACCCTGGTCCTGGCCTTGGGAGTTTTGGTATTCCTCTTTTATCCGGGCCTGTTGGTTTTGTTCACACGCATTTCTTTGCGCCGCTTTTTCAAAGGGGTTGCTCCGGCCCAATTGCTGGCTTTTTTGACCAGTTCGAGCGCCGCAGCGCTTCCGGTCACGATGGAACAGGTGGTGGATGAACTGGGCGTTTCTCCGGACACCGCTTCGTTTGTTCTTCCGGTAGGAGTGACCATAAATATGGACGGGACGAGTTGTTACCAGACGGTAGCCGTATTTTTTATCGCCCAGGTATTGGGGTTGGAATTCTCTCTTAGTCAGATTCTCGCCATCGTGTTGATGACCACGGTCTCCTCCATCGGAACACCGGCAATACCTGGAGGGAGCATTGTCATTCTGATGATGGTATTGGGTTCGGTCGGGATTCCGGCGGAATGGTTGGCCTTGATTTTGGGTGTGGACCGGCCGTTGGATATGATGCGGACGGTGGTCAACGTGACCGGAGACACGGTGGTAGCTTCTTTGGTGGATGAGGGAGAGAAAAACGGATGCCGGTGGGTTGAGTGGATTTTTAAAGTTCTTCTTGTGGATTCCAGAAGATGGTTTTCCAATTGACAATGCGATGATTCCTGACTTCAATGCCTTCGGCTTCGAGGAGTTCCTGCATGCGGGTGGGAGTTTGGAATGCCGTACGGGCGGAGAGCATCTCCTGGCTGTTGACGACTCGGTGCGCGGGAACATCCTGACTGTTAGCCAGGATACGACCGATCAACCGAGAATGCCGGGGCATCCCCACCGCACGGGCGATAGCTCCATAGCTGGTAGCCCGTCCGGCAGGAATAAGATGAACGATTTCGTAAACCGCCTCGGTTAATTCCCCGATGGAACAAGGATGAAACATGGAGAAAGCTTCATAATGCCTACCGGATCGATAACCGGCCGTAACGCAACTTTTAGAAAGTCGCCCAAATCGTCGCTTTTTGTTAAAAGCGACACCAAAAACTTTTGAAGAAGGGTTGTTAGCCGCACTTGGAATGGCCGCACGAAGTGCACACCAAACAGCCCTCCTGGTAGACCAAACTCTCCTGCCCGCACTCCGGACATACGTTGTTCTTGGGCTTCGTTCCGTTCGGAATATACTTGTGTAAAGCCCGCTCTACCCCGTTCTTCCAGGTATTGATCGTCGAACTGTTCAAATGTAGACCCGAAACCAAATTGACAATGTCCACAATCGGCATGCCGTTGCGCAATATCCCGGAAATCAATTTAGCGTAGTTCCAAAACTCCTCGTCGAACAACCGGGAAATACCACCGACCGTGTTGGTGTATCCATATTTATCTTTATACTGAAAGTCATACCGTGTGGTTCCATCCGCCTCCTTGACCTTGATGATATTCCCCTTGGTGATCCGCTTGGGAATAAACATCGCGTCCTCCTCCAATTTCCCGGTAAAAATCTCGTAAGGATGATCGTTGTAGATACCCACAAAGGCAATCCAGTCCTCCTCACCGTTCTTAAACCGAACAATATCGGCCTCCAACTCGTCGGGACGCTTCAAGGGCGGCTTATATCCTCCGTCTTTTCCCTTGTTGGAAACCAGTACGCCGGCGCGCGATCCGTCCCGGTATACGGTAACGCCTTTGCAACCGCTTTCCCAAGCCGTCTGATAAACTTTCCCGACCAAAGTTTCTGTCACCGAATTCGGCAAATTCACCGTCACCGAGATCGAATGGTCCACCCATTTCTGAATGGCTCCCTGCATTTTTACCTTACTTATCCAGTCGATATCGTTGGAAGTGGCTTTGTAATAGGGTGATTTCTCCACCAACCGGTCTACCTCCTCGGCACTCATATGCAAAATATCGTCCGTGTTGTAGCCGTTTACTTCCATCCAGGTGATAAACTTATGGTGGAAAACATTGTACTCCTCCCAAGAGTCCCCGACTTCATCCACAAAAGTAATGTTGACCCCCTGATCGTTGGGATTGACTTTGCGCCGGCGTTTGTAAACCGGCAGGAAAACCGGTTCGATACCGGAAGTGGTCTGAGACATCAGGCTGGTGGTACCCGTAGGAGCAATAGTCAGCATCGCAATGTTTCGGCGGCCGTGCTTGACCATCTCCTCGTATAACGCGGCATCGGCCTCTTTGATACGGCCGATCATCGGATTGTCTCTCTCTTTGTCCGCATCGAAAATCAGGAAAGCTCCTCGCTCTTTGGCCATCTCAACGGAAGCTCGGTAAGCTTCCACGGCCAAGGTTTTTTGAATGTTTACCGCAAAATCGGTCGCTTCCTCCGATCCGTACCGCAGCCCTAAGGCCGCCAGCATATCCCCTTCGGCAGTGATCCCCAATCCGGTCCGGCGTCCCTGAATCG